>NZ_CFQRNQ010000014.1:0-101137 GCF_986071375.1 Paraprevotella sp.
TGCTGCAAACGTTCCTCTCCACCGTTCCCTATTGCGACCGCACGGACTACGAAGGGCATTACCAACAGATGCTCTACATCATTTTCAGCCTCCTCGGTGCGTACGTAGACGTGGAAGTACGTACCCCGATGGGACGGGTGGACATGGTGATGCGCACGGCCACCACGCTCTACGTCGTGGAACTGAAACTGAACCAATCGGCCGCAGCCGCCATGCAACAGATTGACCTGAGAAACTATCCCGAACGCTTCGCCCTGTGCGGCCTGCCCGTGGTGAAAGTCGGCATCAACTTCGACATGGAACGGCACACCCTGAAAGATTGGGTAATCACTAACTAAAATACACCCAAGGGAATTTTCAAAAACATCCTTCATCCTTCAGGATGTATGGTAAACATCTATCATACAATACATTAGGAACTGAACGATAAAATCTCATCTTTCAGTTCCCTTTCATGGCAGAAAGCCGTCAAACGTTCTGCGCCAAATGATTTTTCAATCTAAGCCAAACGATTTTTCATTCTCCGCAGATTGATTTTCCGTCCTCTTCCAAAGGAAATGAAACATGGCTGAAGGATAGCTGAAACATCCTTCAGCCCATAACATATAAGTAATGAGCATATTAGCATACATCCTGAAAGATGAAGGATGTTTTTTGGAAAACTCCTGTATAGGAAGGAAGAAGTTGTAATCATCCATAAGGTCATTGCTTCTTGTTTTCGGAATGGAAAGCGATAACTTTTACATTAACCTTCTGGATAATAGAGCATTGATACCATTCAAATGTCAGGAGGAGCAGGTATTATAATCTATGATGATATCCCATATACCTTTTAATTAACAGACAAGGTGGAAAAAAGCAATAATAGAACAAGGCTTATAAAAAATACAGCCTTTTTATATCTCAGGACATTTTTATCTCTTGTCATCAGTCTGTATACTTCTAGAGTGGTACTTTCCACACTGGGTATAGAGGACTATGGAATATATAATGTAGTAGGTGGATTTGTAGCCATGTTCGCATTGGTTTCAGCATCACTTACTAACTCTATTTCCCGTTTCATTACTTTTGAATTAGGACGAGGGAATAAAATACGATTAAACAGAATTTTCTGCACCAGCATTAATATACAAATAGTCCTTTCAGCCATCATTATTATATTAGCTGAATTGGTAGGCGCATGGTTCATTTACACAAAAATGAATATTCCTGAAGGAAGAGAATTTGCAGCCTTATGGGTTTTTCAATGTTCATTATTGTCTTTTATACTTGGACTTATCAGCGTCCCCTACAACGCACTCATTGTTGCCCATGAGCACATGAAAACCTTTGCCTATATTGGCTTATGGGAATCTCTACTAAAACTTGGAGCTGTTTACCTGCTTGTGCTGTTTGCAATGGACAAGCTTATTCTATATGCTATTCTTCTGACCTCCATAGCACTACTCTTAAGATTGGTATATGGAGTTTACTGCAAAAAACATTTTGAAGAATGCCGTTACCACTTTATCCTCGATAAATCTCTTTTTAAGGAAATCGGAGCTTTTGCAGGATGGTACCTTTTTGGAACAAGTGCTTATATATTCAATACCCAAGGAGTGAACCTTATTATCAATATCTTCTTTGGAGTGGTACTCAATGCGGCACGTGGAGTGGCTACTCAGGTGGATTCGGCGGTCCGGATGTTTGTGAGTAATTTCACGACAGCATTGAACCCTCAAATCATCAAGACATACGCAGAAGGAAATGCTACAGAATCTTTCAAATTGGTGTTCAAAGGAGCAAAGTTCTCATTCTTTCTCATGTTGTTTTTTTTAATACCATTGGTGTTGGAAGCCGACTATGTCTTAGGGCTGTGGTTGAAAGAAGTTCCTTCTTATGCTCCTTTATTTCTGAGATTAGCACTATTTGTAGCTTTGGCAGATTTGCCAGGTGCACCACTCACTACTCTGGCATTAGGTACAGGAGACATCAAACGTTATTATCTTTACGTGGGAGGATTTGGATGTTTGGTATTCCCTGTCACATGGTTGCTATTTAAATTAGGTTGCAATCCCGAAATCTATTACATTGTTTACATATTAGACAATATACTCCTCATATTTGTCAGACTCTTCCTTTTAAAAAGGATGGTGAAATTCCCTGTCCGTCGATATGTAAATGAGGTACTGAGTATTGTTTTAATAGTTCTGCTTGTTTGCTTTATTCCTCCTATTTCGATTGTTGAGATTCTGCCTCCTTCATTTGGAAGACTTATACTGACATGTATGGTAAGCGTCATATCAGCAATCCCCGCGATGTACTATATAGGTATGACGCGTTCAGAAAGAATCACAGTGTGTGACATGGTTAAAAATAAACTCAAACGAAGAAAACAATAATAATATGGATTTACATTATACGGCAGAGAAAAATTCTCTTATTCTGATATCACTCTTAAAAGCCCATGGAATACGTAATATCATAGCTTCTCCAGGAGCAACGAATTTAAGACTTGTAGCCAGCCTCCAACATGATTCATATTTCAAGATTTACTCTTCAGTTGATGAACGCAGTGCGGCCTATATGGCATGTGGACTGGCAGCAGAAAGCGGAGAACCGGTAATGCTAAGTTGCACGGGTGCCACATCATCTCGCAACTATATGCCGGCATTGACGGAAGCCTATTATCGTAAGCTTCCCATTCTTGTGGTAACTTCTTCGCAATATTCGGAATGGATAGGCAATTTGAAGGATCAGGTAACCAATCGCATACAGTTACCGGCTGATATAGTAAAAAAGAGTTTTCAGGTGGATGAGATTCATTGCGAACGACAGGAATGGAACGCAATAAATAAAATCAATGAAGCCATACTTGAACTTACAAGACATGGAGGAGGACCGGCACATATCAATCTGATTACTTCTTATAACCCGGATTTTTCCATAACTGAACTTCCGTACACTCGAGTTATCCATAGGTACAGCCATAAAAACGAACTTCTATCGTTACCCCAAGGTCAGATAGGAATCTTCATCGGCTCGCATAAAAAGTTCAACCAGCAAGAAGAAGCGAGCATTGAGGCTTTCTGTAAAAAGCATCATGCCATCGTATTTTGTGACCATACCAGTGGATATTATGGGAAATACAAAATGAATTACTCTCTCATTCAGTTACAGAGTGGTAAAATCAAACGTTCGTTGAAACTACTGATACATTTAGGAGAAATTTCCGGGGATATGTTCAATATCAGTCCTTATGCACAAGAAGTCTGGCGCGTGAGCGAAGATGGTGAAATCCGAGACCCCTTCAAGAAGTTGGTAAATGTTTTTGAAATGGATGAAAAATTCTTTTTTGATCATTATGCACAAGAAGAGTGCGCGTATTCCATTGACGAATATCCGTCTTATAAAGAGGAATACGAAAATATAATGCAATCCTTGCCGGATTTGCCTTTTTCCAATATTTGGATGGCTTCAATAACTTCTGGAAAATTACCGGACGGAACCGTATTGCATTTGGGCATCCTAACCTCTTTGAGAGCATGGAATTTCTTCAAACTGCCTCAAGGAGTTACTTCATTCTCCAATGTGGGTGGTTTCGGTATCGATGGCAATATGTCTACCCTTATAGGGGCTTCATGGGCACATCCCGAAAAGTTATATTTGGGTGTGGTGGGTGACTTATCATTCTTCTATGACATGAACTCACTCGGAAACAGACATGTGGGCAAAAACATAAGAATCTTATTAGTTAACAATGGAAAAGGATGCGAATTTACTCATCACATGAATATGGGATCAATGTTAGGACAAGAAGCCTACCCGTATATTTGTGCAGAAGGACATTATGGAAAGCAGTCTCCAAAACTGGTACGTCATTATGCCGAAGATTTGGGGTTTATTTACCTCACTGCTTCCAACAAAGAAGAATATGAAAAACTCTTGCCAGATTTTTTAAACCCATCATCCGAAAAGCCCATTTTATTGGAAGCTTTTACTAAGGATGTGAACGAAAACGCAGCCTTAAAAATAATGTCAACTATCAAGCAATCCAATAAAGAGCAATCGAAAGAAATGGTAAAGAAGGTGGTAGGTGAAGAAGCTTATGGCATACTCAAAAAGATATTCAAAAAATAAAAAGGAAAGTATATATGAAGAATGCAGAGGAAAAACTGAAAGTATGCCTTGTGACATGGTACGGCAGCAATAATTACGGTACCAATCTTCAAGCCTATGCCCTTTATACAGTGCTTCGTTCCAAGGGGATTCATGTGGACATGATAAGACCGTTTTGCGGACGGAAAAAGTTTCACCAATATCCTGGACAACAAAGGGAACTCCGTTCCAAATGTGTTGCGTTAATTAAAAAAGTATTAGGTATAAGAAAACCAGAGCAAGTCCGTCAAACGAAAATTATGAAATTCTTGAAAAATGAATTTTGTTTTACTCCTCTTGTTACCTGTCCAAAGGATATTGAATTATTGAATAAGCAATACGATAAGTTCCTCACGGGAAGCGACCAAATATGGAATCCATATAATCTTGATACGTTCTACATGCTTGATTTCGTGAAAGAAAATCAAAAGAAAATAGCCTATTCCTCTTCCATAGCGGTTAGTAGGATTCCAGAAGAGAAACAAAACCTATACAAAAAATATCTTTCTTCTTTCAGTGCAATCTTTTGCAGGGAAGAAACAGGGTCAAAAATGTTATCTGCCCTTACGGGAAAAACAGTAAAAACGGTATTAGATCCGGTTCTTTTACTCGATGAAAATAGTTGGATACAATTCTCCCACAAGGGGTCTCTCGTGAATCGAATATCCGTTTCCATACCTTATATATTCTGTTATTTCATTGGTGACAAGGACTTTGAATGGAAGGCTTTGAAAACAATAAAAGAGCAATATGGGATTAATCGGGTTATTGTATTCAGCGTGGCTCCTCCGACTTGCAAGATAAAAGGATATGAATATTTGCAGTCGGCAGACATCTATGATTTTGTATGGTTCTTACATCACGCGACTTATGTCGTGACAGATTCTTTTCATAATGCGGCCATGAGTTTAAAACTGAAAAAGGATTTTGTGGCACTTATGCGCTGCAAAGAAGACCAAAAATCCGAGAATTCACGTATGTATGATTTCCTTGCCTCTTTTGGACTGGAATTTAAAATATATAACCCAAACTGTGCGGATTATTTGTCTCCCGTCCCCTATGAAAGAGTGTATCCACAACTTGAAACAAGAATCAAGGAGTGCACGAATGAACTTATAAATAAATTAAATGAATAAAAAAAGGAAGAAAGATGAAATCTATGATATTGGTAGCTTGCCACAAACCCTGTAACATGTATAACAAGGGAATATACACTCCCATTCAGGTTGGAAAGGCCATATCTGAATATGACTTGGGAATTATCGGAGATGACACAGGGGATAACATCAGCCAAAAGAACCCAAGTTATTGTGAACTGACGGCCCAATACTGGGCTTGGAAGAATGTAGATTGTCGGTATATAGGTTTATGTCATTATAGGCGGTATTTCGAAACCGTTTATACGGATGAACTATTGGAACGACTCTTTTCTAAATATGATGTAATATTACCAAGGCCTATTTACAGTGGGGTTAGGGATACGATGTTGAACAAACTAAAAATGAACATTGTACCTGAAGATTATGCCATATTTTTTATGTCAATACGTAAACTATATCCTGAGTATGAAAAAACAACATTGCAATACTTGTCAAGAAATGCGGATATACCTTATAACATGTTCATTATGAGAAAAGAAGCTTTCAATCAATTCTGCCAATGGCAGTTTTCCATCTTGGAAGAATGCGAAAAGCATGTAAAACCCTTACCATATTCGAGGTACAACCGTATTTATGGATATTTTGCTGAATACTTACTACCCATATATTGCCTGCATAACCAAATGAAAATACATCATGATGGAATTGTAAATATGATTGGAGAGCATGAAAAAAGGCAAAGTTGGATACGAAAACAACTATCTGCGCTTTTTTGCCAATCTCCAGCGAGTTCATTTGACGATATCATTGGAACGTCTGTATTAGTGGGAATGAAAAATGATGGAATTTTATAGTGCTAACTTTTTATGGAAAGTGGAATAGTATATAATATAATACGTCTAATAGTTACTTTAAAGGAAAAAGTAAGTATGTCCATTTCTTGGAGATACAATATGTTATATGCAAAAGCAACAGGATTACAACCCAAAGGACGATTTAAAATATTAGGAAAGATTCATATTCACAAAGGTAAAAATGCGATATTTTCTACGGGAGAGAACTTTTTATTTTTATCCGGATCAACTTATAACCCCTTAACAACTAATGCTCATGGATGTATCTTTATAATGGATAATGCAGTGCTTGAAATAGGTAAGAATGTCGGAATGAGTGGCACCGTAATTTGGGTTGCAAAACATATAAAAATAGGAAACAATGTGAAAATAGGGGGAGGCACTACGTTGATAGACACTGATGCCCATTCACTTTCTTTCAAAGATCGTAGAAATGAAATTTCTGATGCAAAAAACAGGATAGATAAAGAGATTGTCATCGAAGATGATGTTTTAATTGGAGCTAATGCTATAATTCTAAAAGGGGTACATATTGGAGCACGTTCTATTATAGGCGCAGGAAGTGTAGTAACTAAAGATGTACCAGAAGATTGTGTAGTGGCTGGAAATCCGGCAAAAGTTGTAAAAATACTTAAGAAAGTAATATGTTAAATATATTGTTGTTTGCTATATTAGCATTCACAGTAGTAGCAACCTTAATTCGTCCTTCGTATGGATTAGCGTGTTTCATATCTGCAAGAATTTTAATACCTGAAGTTGTCCGGACCCCAGGTTTTGAAGGACTTAGTTTTAATAGCACACTAATACTCATTATTGTTATAAGTGTATTGGTTAATGGCCTTGCTAAGACTTATGTACGTTTGGTTAAGGATTCATATTTTAAAATTCTTATGTTTTTTATATGTTCATGTGCTGTGCTTCTACCTTTCTCTGATTATGAGGATTTGCAATTCCAATACAACTCATTAATACAATATTTTTTTACAGACATACTTCCTGTTATATTAGCCATTGGTGTTGTTAAGACAAAATGTGACTTAAGAATAGTAGTGCAGACCTTTGTATGGTCAACTATATTATGCTGTGTTTATGCTATAATTGTGTATCTTATACAAAATAATCCGTATGTGAATTACTTTCAGGCAATAACTGGGTGGAGAGATACATCGTTAGGAGAAGAAGTATGGTATACAACTGGCCGTGGAGTTTCTACGTCTGGGACATTTTTACATGCAAATGGATTTGGATATTTTATATCTATGTCGATACCCTTATTGGTATATCTTCAATGTACAGGTCAATACAATAAAAGAACTATATTTATAGCATTAGTTTTCTTAATCATTAATGTTTTCTTGTGCAAGAAGCGTTCGCCAATTGTTTCAATAGGTGTTTTTCTTATATTGTGGATGTACTTGAAGCGAAAAACATGGAATGTATTATTATATGTGAAAGTATTCTTGTTGGTAATGATAGCTTTATTTGCTGTTTTTATGATTCCGGCATTAGAAAGCATAAGATCGATGATTGAGACCTCTTTCTTTTTTTGGGATGATAAATTATTGGCTGCAAAAGATGTTGGAGGGTCAAGTTGGGAATTAAGAATTCTTCAAGTAGCCTATCCTTTTATAGAGATTAAGGACAATATATTGTTTGGAAAGGGATTTGGGTGGTGTTCATGGTATCTAAACCAATATGAGTTGCATCCTGTATTATTTGGTTTTGAAACTATACTATCTACAGCTGTATGTCAATTCGGAATTTTAGGCTACTTGATGTATTATATGTTATTTTATCAATCCTACAAATATAGCCGACCTTATAAAAATGGAAAAGTAAATTATCAATTATTAGCCTTGGTCACAATGATTGCTTTAGTTGTTGCTACAGGACTTAACTATTTTTTCTTCTTTGGAATAGGGTGTGTAATCATGAACAAACAAGAAATATTTATGTATGAAAAAGATTTCCATAGTCACTGTGTGCTTTAATTGTGTGGGCACAATTGAACAGACAATTAAAAGTGTAATATCACAAGATTATCCGAATCTGGAGTATATTATAATTGACGGTGCAAGTCAGGATGATACTTTGAATATAGTGGAAAAATATCAAGATTCTATTACGAAAATACTTTCAGAACCAGATAAGGGTATATTTGACGCGATGAACAAATCGCTAAACTATGTTACAGGAAAATATGTGCTTTTCATGAATGCAGGTGACACCTTTGCAAATGAACATGTCGTTTCTGATATTTTTAAAAATTATGACGGAGATGATAACCTGCTTTATGGTGATGACTATGTGTTAAACGATTTGGGATATATGAAAAGGCAAGCTCATGCCATATATGAACGTCCATTCACGATTCGCGATTTGGTATTCAAATCCCAAGGCTTCTCTCATCAAAGTTTATTTACTAAAACAGAACAGTTACAACGAGTTAAATTCTGTTTGGATTTTCCCTTGGGCGCAGATTATCATACCACTTATAAAGTGTTCATGACAGGAAATCATAAACTTAAATATGTAGGCTTTCCCATATCTGTGTTTGATGATCGAAATGGAGGAGCCTCACATAATGGAAAATTTATGATTCAAATATATGTAGAACGCAAATCGATGTTTAAATATGAATTTAGCTTCTTGGATAAAGTAATTTTGTTGTGGAAAAGTATACGTTTTAACTCAAAGTATTATCTTTCAAAACTATTTCCTTATTTAATTTCTGTATATAGAATAAAGAATAGGAACTATATAAAACAACTCCCATGACACCCAAAATATCAGTGATAGTGCCAGTGTATAATACAGGCGAAATATTGAGAAAGACATTGGATAGCATATTATTTCAAACCTTTAAGGAGTTCGAGTTAATCATTATAGATGATGGTTCCAATGATGTGAGCATAAAAATTTGTGATGAGTACGCTGCAAAAGATGCACGCGTGATTGTGATACACCAGAAAAACGCAGGAATTTGCGCAGCTCGTAATACAGGAATAAGAATAGCAAAAGCTAAATACTTGACTTTCTGTGACCATGATGACTTATATGCTTCACGAAAGTTGGAAGTCCAATATAATTTGGCAATTCATTATAATGCAGATATTGTAAATGTTGGTTACAAGACTGTTTCTGATGTTTCACAGAAGTCTGAATTAATCCAAATGGAGTTGGTATGTCATAATAAAAACGAATTGAAGAACCATATCTTGGATATTACCTATTTACATATATCAACAATATGGAACAAATTATATAATGCTGAGAAATTAAGAGATATATTCTACTTCAATGAAGATTATACAAAAGGGCATGAAGACATTAACTTTAACTTAATGATGTTACAGCATGTAGAGGTGTTCGTCTCTAGTAAAGAGGTCTTATATGAACATATCCAACGAAAGATGTTAAGTACTTCTGCCAAAATCCATAAAGAAACATTGTATGGTATGAAGACTCATATTAAAAACTTTATGGCTTTAACAGATTCTTTTCATATAGACATGACGAAGAATAACATTTTATATTATAGAAATTTATCAAGGATATTACGTGTGTATGCAGTATATTCTATTAAAGCTGATTTATTGAAAACGCCTTTCTTGACTGAAATGAAAGAACTCCATATACCCTATACGCGTATTTTATGGCATAAGTTTCACAAAGTGATTCCTATTAAGGACTTGTTTGTTCTTTGGTGTATTATAGGTAAACAATACCGATTGTTGTATTTTGCCCTGAAATGTTATGTTTCTATTACTAAAATTTGATTTTCAGTTCATTAAATAATATTAGATTATGGCTTTAATTAATAGACAAAAGATTAAGCAATTTTTGTTGGCTGGCGTATATGCTACACCCGAAAAATATCTAAAGAAGAAAGGGGTAAAGATTGGTACGGGATGCCATATTCGGGCATGTAAGTTAGATGCAAAAGAGGGATATTTAATTGAAATTGGGAATAACGTCCGTATCTCTCAAAACGTGGATTTTTTTACCCATGGAGGAATTTATGGTTTAAGAATACGTTATAACAATCCAAAATTTGATTTTTTTGGAAAGATAAAAATAGGAGATAGAACATTTATAGGTGAAGGGGCTAAGATTATGGCAGGTGTTACTATTGGTTCCGATGTTATTGTGGGTGCTGGCACTGTTGTAACAAAAAGCATTCCAGACAATGTCGTTGTTGGTGGAAATCCGGCCCGTTTTATTTGTTACACGAACAAATTTTATGAAAGGATGCTAGTTTATGATCTTCAATCAGGCCAAATGACGGATGCCGGAAAACGGGAGTTTTTATTGTCTTTATCAGAAGACCATTTTATACATAAACGAGAAATACAAATACCGATTGATTCAATCGCCACTACAAAGTGAGTAAGCACTCAAAAGCATATTTGATTAAATCCTTTCTTTCAATACAATGAAAATCTTATTAGCCAATAAGTTCTATTACCGCCGGGGCGGTGACTGCGTCTACGTACTCAATCTGGAGCGGTCGTTGAGGAAGCACGGACATGAAGTGGCCGTATTCGCCATGGACTATCCGGAGAATGTAGACACGGAATGGAAGCGGTATTTCCCTAAGAAGATGAGTAAATGGATGGCTTTCACGCGTCCTTTCGGTTCAAGAGAGGTAAGGGGTAAATTCAATAGGCTGTTGGACGACTTTAAGCCGGACGTGGTACATCTGAATAATATCCATACCCAACTGTCGCCCGTGCTTGCGGAATTGGCACACGGGCGAGGCATAAGGGTGGTATGGACGTTGCATGATTATAAGCTGTTGTGCCCGCGCTATGACTGCCTGCTCAGCGGAGATACGATATGTGAAGCTTGTTTCAAGGGGGGTAAGAAATCATGCCTCGACAACAAGTGCATGAAAGGTTCCAAACTGGCTTCTTTCGTGGGTTTTCGTGAAGCAAACGTGTGGAACCGGCAGCGATTGGAAGCTTCAACGGATGTGTTTGTCTGTCCCAGCCGCTTCATGTCTTACAAAATGGCGGAGGGAGGATTTGATGAGAAAAAGATGGTTGTGCTCTGTAATTTTATTGATTCGGAAAGGTGTCGAAGGGATAATTACGACAAAAGGGATTACTATTGCTATATCGGACGATTAAGCCAAGAGAAAGGGGTGAAAACGTTAATAGAGGCTGCCAACCGACTTCCGTATAAAATGAAGGTTATCGGTGATGGGCCGCTCTTTGGCGAGTTGAAAGCCATTGCACATAGTCACATTGAATTCCTAGGACATAAGGATTGGGATGAAATTAAGGTACTTGTGGGACAAGCTCGTTTTTCTGTGGTACCTTCTGAGTGGTATGAAAACAATCCGTTGTCCGTAATAGAAGCGCAATGTTTGGGTACTCCGGTACTCGGTGCCCGGATCGGTGGCATTCCGGAACTGACCGACAAAACTTTCATTAGCGGAAATGTGACTGATTTGAAAGGAAAAATAGAAGAAATGTGGAATACGCCTTTCGATTATCAGCAGTTGGCTGAGGTGTCACAAAGGAAATATGATGCGGAATCCTATTACAACCACATGGTTAAAGTGTATTCAAAATAAATTCATAAAACATTATGGCAGAAAAGAAACTGAACGGTACGGTCATCGTGACGTACCGATGTAATGCGCGTTGCTCCATGTGCAACCGCTATAAAGCTCCCTCGAAGGCGGAGGAGGAAATCTCTATCGAGACGATTAAGAAGCTCCCGAAGATGTATTTTACGAATATCACCGGAGGGGAGCCGTTTATCCGTACGGACTTGAAGGAGGTGGTACGTGAACTGTATAAGAAGAGTGACCGTATCGTCATCTCTACCAACGGCTTTTTCACGGATCGTATCATCGAACTTTGCAAGGAGTTTCCACAGATCGGTATCCGCATTTCCATTGAGGGGTTGGAAAAGACCAATAATGAAATCCGTGGCTTGAACGATGGTTTCCGTCGTGGTTATAATACCTTGAAGAAACTCCGCGAGATGGGAATGAAGGATGTGGGTTTCGGCATGACGGTACAGGACAAGAATGCGCCGGACTTGGTGCCGCTGTATGAGCTCTCCAATAAGATGGGGATGGAGTTTGCCACGGCTTCCCTGCATAACTCGTTCTATTTTGTAGAAGCTAAGAACATCATCCACGACCGTCCGATGGTGGCGAAGAATTTTGAGAACTTGGTCAATGAACTGTTGAAGTCTAATTCGCCTAAGAAGTGGTTCCGTGCTTATTTCAACCATGGGCTTATCAATTACATCTACGGTCAGAAGCGCCTGTTGCCTTGCGACATGAGTTTCGACACGTTCTTCATTGACCCGTATGGCGACGTGATGCCTTGTAACGGGACGAAAGACAAGGAGGTGATGGGCAACCTGAACCGGCAGATGTGGGAGGATTTGTGGAACAGCCCCGAAGCGGAGAAAGTGCGTCGAAAAGTACGTTGCTGCAACCGTAACTGTTGGATGATTGGTTCGGTGTCTCCGGCCATGCACAAGTATATCGCAACTCCGGCCTTATGGGTGGCCAAACATAAGCTGAAGTCGCTTTTAGGCATGAAGTATTCCATGTATGAGAATCCTGTATGCTGTGATTACCGCGACGGGAAAGTGACTAAAGAACAACTTGACCGTTTGTCTACGTGTGACGTGAATGCGGAAATCAATAACGGTCTTTCCGATGATTCCAAAGCTGCCTTGAAGGGTAAACGGGGTGAGGATATTGTGAATGCCGATGTGGCCAGGCAAGGGTATGAGATTACCCACTAATGCTTTCCTTTACCCGTCAGCCAAAGCCAAAGGGCAGAAAGGCACGCCAACGATAGGATGCCGACATATTGGAGTGTTTCTTTGATTCGGGTGGCAAATGCTCTCATGAGTTCTCGAAGTTGTGGTATTTGCATGTAAAAGTAATGAATTATTTTCAATGCGGATGGTAAAATGAAGAAAATAGTAGTAACCGGAACTCGTGGCATTCCCGGTGTCATGGGTGGGGTGGAGACGCATTGTGAGGAATTGTTCCCACGTCTGGCTCAACAGGGATGGGATGTGACGGTGGTGCGCCGTTCCGATTATGTGAAGGATGGCCTGAAGGAGTGGAAGGGGGTCCGGCTCGTCACGCTTCCTTCCCCCAAGAAAAAATCGTTTGAGGCCATCATCCATACTTTCCGTGCCATCAACGAAGCCCGGAGGTTGGGGGCTGACATCTTACATGTCCACGCCATCGGTCCCGCCTTGCTCGTACCGTATGCCAAGATGTTGGGGATGAAAGTGGTATTTACCCATCATGGGCCGGATTACGACCGGGACAAGTGGGGGCTTGCGGCCAAAACGATGCTGAAACTCGGCGAACGCATGGGGTGCATGTTTGCAGACGATGTCATCGTCATATCCGATGTGATTCGTAACCTGGTAAGGCAAAAGTACGGACGGACAAGCCGTGTACACCTTATATATAATGGGGTATCCCAACCGGAAATTTGCGATGAGCCTGAATATTTTGAAGAATTGGGAATCGAGAAGGGAAAATATATTTTAGGCATGTGCCGTTTTGTGCCGGAAAAGAATTTGCACCATCTGGTAGAGGCGTTCATCCAAATGGAAAATAACGAAAGTATCAAGTTGGTTCTTGCCGGTGATACTGATTTTGAAGACGACTATTCCCGGTCGTTGAAAGAGACGGCCAAAGCAAATGGGGTAGTGTTGACTGGTTTTGTCAAAGGGCGCAAGCTCCATTCCTTGTTGACCCACTGCCGCTGCTACTGTTTGCCGTCAAGCCACGAGGGGCTTCCGATAGCCTTGCTTGAAGCTATGAGTTATGGCGTGGAAGTCGTAGTCAGCGACATCCCTGCAAACCTTGAAGTCGGCTTGGCCAAGGATTGCTATTTCCCGGTAGGAGACGTTGGGGCTTTGGCACAAAAATTGGACAAGATAGCTGCTTCACCTTTAAAACATGTTGGCTACGACATGTCGAAATACGATTGGAACCGGATTGCCACGCAAGTAGAGGAAGTCTATCTTACCTTGACAGCAGGAAACTCAGGAACGCACCCATGACCTTATCCCTGTCGGCGGCATATTTGATGCACTCGAAAGGGAATCCCAAGGTAATCGCATGGTAGTCTTCCCCTTGGTAGGCTACGGCGGCCGAATAATTGGTAGGCGTATATAATAAGGTGGAAAATGCTTCGGGAAGGGGTATCAGGCAGTCCGCATGTGTGACGGCATAATGTTGGGAATTGAGTTCCGTGTACAAATGAAGGGTGGTATTCATGCCCGTGGCTTGAGAATAGGCATCCAAGGTGACCGGAGCGTATGCGTCTACTTTCAGCGTATTGCGCAGGAAGTCTGCATTTTCCTTTTGTTTCTGGTCGCGGGCAATATAGGCACCGCTCACCAACAGGCTGCCGCGCATGCGGGTAAATTCTTGTAACGCACTACATAAAGCAGGTGTCAATGACGGATACGGTCGGGTACTGTATCCGTCATTTTTTTGCAGTCCCAGTATCAAATCCACTATATTGTATTCATTCAGGTTTACCATTTGTGCCTCTACTGCCGCACGGGAAGCGGATGCAAACGAGTATTTGCCTGCGGTGGCTATGGCTTCACCATGCATGCGGCTATGGTCGAATGTATTTCCCGCTATCATCTTGCCTTCAAGTTCATTCCCGCTAAAGCCCCACGCGCTTTTGGGGTTCAGTTCTGTGTTGAATACGATTTGCCGACCGCAGAATCCGGGAGAACGCATATAAGGAACACCGGGGTCCGCTGACAGGTCGAATCCCCGGGTCGAATCCGTCTGGATAACCTGTGGCCCGGCCAGCCTCTGAAAGCCGTCGATAATCAGGACCTTGGCAAAGGCATTTTTGGCTATCATGGCCGACAGTTCCTCCGAAGGAAAACTTTCTCCACCGTCGTTCACGGCTGTCACTTTGAACGAGTAAACCACATTCTCCTCCGCACGGAACGAGAACCGAGGCTCATGTACAAATGTGCCATTGTCATAACCATGTTCTCCTTGCCGGGTATACACAATGTAACCTTTTGGAGTTGCAGAGGGTTCAAGCTCGTCTTGTTGGGAAAGCCAGGATAGCGTTATTTCCTTTTCATCCGGGTTTAAACGAGTCTGGAAACAAGTAACGGGAAGGGGCTGTACGGCATAACCTGCCTCATGTTGATAGGATGTATATTTCAGTACTCCTTTATATATGGCCCGTGCCAAATTGAATTTGAATGCAGGGTCGTGTCCCAAAGCCATATCCCGGAAATTCTGGTGGGATAACATTTCCAATATCATGGCCGGGACTTGGGGTTCGCGCGTTTCACTGTAATTCCGGTCGAACATTTGGCGTCTTTTCCATTGTCCGTAAAGGCCATTTAAATCCTCGTTCACTTGTGTCATGACCACATCGCATAGCTCACGTGAGGCCAATCGCGACATTCCGGTCGCAAACGTCCCTTCATTAAAATCCGTGGTATAAATGCCTAATGTACCGACAAAAGTGCTGTCGGGGGCTATGCCGGCGTCGCTATGAAGCGCGATGGCCAGTTCAATCGGTACATGCAATCCGCTGTCGGCCGGAAAATAAGAAGAACCTCCGGCCAGATAGTTCGTCATATATGAACGGACATTGATGTCGTCGCTATAATCGTTTGTCCCGTTTTTACCGCTGTATACGGAATAAGGCATGCCGCTCCATTGTGCATTGTAACGGGCACCTTCCAAGTACCTCGGGAAACCGCTTACGACTTCCTGCAAAGAATCTCCACGGGCAATGTTTCCCATCCCGCCTCCGAATCGTACGGCATCTGCTGTCACCGTTCCGCGATGGTTGCTCAGATTGCTTAAACTGACATAATTGGAATGGGGTTGGTCTTTGTCGAAATCAAACGTCCCGAGATAAACCCAAGTTCCTCCTCCCATTTGTTGGTTGACTTTGAAGGTCGTAGACACACCTTGGTGGCGAACCACATAATGGGCGTCGGAAACACTCGTGGGCAAGGTCACGTATGATACATATACGGCGTAGCGTCCGGACACAGGCATATTTGGCGTCCAACGTATTTCGGAAGCCTGGCTTTTTCGAGTTACCGTATGGGTACTGCGGACTGTCCCATCCGTAAAGGGGTTCTCGCCGTCGAGATAAGTCTGTTTGAGTGGTGCAAATCCCATACCTCCGTTTTCCCATACGTATTTGTTTTCATGTTCTGAATATGTTCCGCCCGAATCCCGGGTGTCATTGTCCACTATCACTTCGTGGGGCTGCCAATCCCTTTCACGGGGAGTAAAGACGTATGCTCCGGCATTTTCCAACATGGGGATTAAGTAGGGGATGACTATCGTTTGAGTGAACAAATCTTCTGTCGTGCAGTATAAATACGGCCGCTGCCACATCCACTCTTTTTGGTCGTTCTTGTAATAGCGTCCATGGCTGGCCCAAACAGACAAATGGCGTTGTTGCATACCTTTAGTGATAGGATAGGGGCGTTGCATCCGTTCCACCCACGGCGCCCCGTGATACAAAGCCTTCCCCCATTTCTTTTGCACTTTCGATGAAGCTCCGTTCATGTCCGTAACAAGATGCTCTATGGGGATTCCGTTACCGTATATAATAATAGTATAAGCGTTGTATGGCGCAGGAAGCAAACGTTTTACGTCACGATAGATTTCATCAACCTTATCCCTGCTAAAAGACTGCCCGGCAAAGAGTTCATTCAGGTAAATCTCTGCCGTCCGTGCAGAAGCATCTACCCTGACCATTTCTATCCGACAGCGGTCGGTAGCTGTGGTATAAGATGTCTGATAGTCAGAGAAATAATCACCCAATTTGGCTTTTACTATTTTCTCACCACTCTGTGAATATACGGAAAGTCCTAGCAAGAATGCTCCCGCCAGGACCATAAGCCTTTTTTTCATACTTATCATTATTTTAATCCGGTTGCGAACTTTTCAGGATGTCGTCCTGTGAAATCTTTGAAGTATGTTTTAATGTCGTTCATCTGTTCATCTATGTTTCCGTTGGGGATGATTACCTGAGTGCAACGTATAGTTTTGGTTGGATAGTCAACTCCATACAGTAAAATAGGCAGCCCGGCTTTCAAGGCGATATAATAGAATCCTTTTTTCCATTCTTCCGTACGTGAACGAGTGCCTTCCGGAGTAATGCAAAGGTGAAAATTATCCCGTTCCCGGGCCACTTGTGACAACTGATCCGTCATACTCATCTTCTTGTTCCGGTATACTGGGATTCCTCCCAACCATCGCATTAAGATTCCCAAAGGCCAGAAAAACCATTCCTTTTTCATTAAGAAGTCGCAACGGAAGTCCATTGCACGGCTATAAAGCACTCCTAGCACGAAATCGAAATTACTTGTATGAGGTGCCAGTGCAATGATATACTTATCTCCCATGGGGACCGTCACGTCTACTTTCCATCCCATCACCCTGAACAGGAGGAAACTGCAAAAATGCCGGCTCATTTAACAAAGCTGACTGATTGTGCTGATGATATCGCTGACTTGTGCATTGAAATCCATACGCAGCTTCTTGTAGAATCCTTTTACGTTTCCTGGTTCCGTATGACTGATCCTGCTGACAAATTCATCATGCATCAACAATATGCGGACCATTACGTTGTCCACATCTTCTTGTTTTATATCTACTTTGTAATGCGTCAACGCTACGCATTCCGCAAACAGTTCACTACAGATATAGTTGATATTCTTTTTTAATGTCTTTCTTTTAGCCATATTCTTTGATTTCAAATAATGATGTAAATCAGTAACTATAGACAAAGGTACGCAAAGTTGGTGATATCGGGAAATTTTATAGAAGAAAATAAACCGTATGTTTTTGGGGTGAGAGTTTCTTCATTCCGACAAAAAACATTAATTTTGCATGCAGAAAATTCTTTTTCAACAAATTATTAAGTAACACGACATGGAAAAAAGTGCATTGCAAATTGCAAGAGCGGCTTATCAGCCCAAGTTACCCAAAGGATTGCAGGGTAACGTATCTGTAAAGGAAGGCGCACCCACGCAGTCTGTGGCCGACCAAGAGGAAATCAAGAAATTATTCCCGAACACTTATGGAATGCCTCTCATTGAGTTCGTTCCGGGCGAGGCTCAATCTTACGCCCCGTTCAACGTCGGTGTAATTCTTTCCGGTGGCCAAGCTCCCGGCGGGCATAATGTCATTTGCGGCTTGTTCGACGGTATTAAAAGACTGAACCCAGAAAGCAAGTTGTATGGCTTTATTTTGGGACCTGGCGGATTGGTGGATCACAAATACATGGAGTTGACGGCTGACATCATAGACCAATATCGTAATACAGGCGGTTTTGACATGATCGGTTCCGGACGTACCAAACTTGAAAAAGAGGAACAGTTCGAAAAGGGGCTTGAAATCATCAAGGAATTGGGTATTAAAGCCATTGTCATCATTGGTGGTGACGACTCCAATACGAACGCCTGTGTCTTGGCTGAATATTATGCTGCGAAAAAATGCGGTGTGCAGGTTATCGGTTGTCCGAAGACCATCGACGGTGATTTGAAGAACGACCAGATTGAAACTTCTTTCGGTTTCGATACGGCTTGTAAAACGTATGCAGAGGTTATTGGCAACATTCAACGCGATGCGAACTCCGCTCGTAAATATTGGCATTTCATCAAGTTGATGGGACGTTCGGCTTCGCACATCGCTTTGGAATGCGCTTTACAGTGCCAACCCAACATTTGTATCGTATCGGAAGAAGTGGAAGCCAAAAACCAGACTTTGGATGATATCGTTACTTATATTGCTCAGGTTGTAGCCGACCGTGCAGCCGATGGAAACAATTTTGGTACGGTATTGATTCCGGAAGGCTTGATTGAGTTCATCCCGGCGATGAAGGCTTTGATTGCAGAATTGAACGACTTGTTGGCAACTCCGGAAGGTGCTGCATTGGCTAAGGACCAACAACGCGAATGGATTTTGAATAAACTTTCTGCAGCAAACAAGGCTGTATATGAATCTCTTCCCTTGGGAGTAGCTGCCCAGTTGACTATGGAGCGTGATCCGCATGGAAACGTGCAGGTTTCATTGATTGAAACGGAAAAACTGTTGTCTGAAATGGTTGCCAACAAGTTGGCTGCATGGAAGAAAGAAGGTAAGTTCAACGGTAAGTTCTCGGCGTTGCACCATTTCTTCGGCTATGAAGGACGTTGTGCTGCTCCTTCCAACTACGATGCTGATTATTGTTATGCTTTGGGTACAAGTGCCGCCATGTTGATGGCTAACGGCAAGACCGGTTATATGGCTATTGTGAAGAACACGACGGCACCGGCTGCTGAATGGATTGCCGGTGGTGTGCCCATCACCATGATGATGAATATGGAGAAGCGTAATGGCGAAATGAAACCGGTAATTAAAAAGGCATTGGTTCGTTTGGACGGTGCCCCGTTCAAGGAATTTGCATCGAGACGCAACCAATGGGCTCGTGAAACTTGTTTCGTATATCCTGGTCCGATACAGTATTTCGGTCCGACCGAAGTTTGTGACCAAGCAACCAAGACTTTACAATTGGAACAAGCTAAGTAATTCATTTATAGACATGCAAGTCCCTTTGTCCATTGATAAAGGGACTTGCTATTTTTCTGAATAAAGGGGAAAAGAGAGACCGTTTCTATCATGTGTGCACAAATGCCGCAAACTGTAAAAAACAGAAAAACGACTGTTCAGAGGGGAAACCGTAAGAAAGTGGATAACATTCCCACGTCACGTAGTCCTAAGAGGAAAACTGCCTTATGCAAGAAGCAAAAGAAGAAAGGGGGAAGCAAATGGTTGTTTTTCAAACGTTGGCCGTCGTGGGCGATATGGGTCGGGGCCTTGTCTTTGGGAGTAGCTTATATACTTTTCTTTTATTATTTCTTTGTCGGGCCTTATTCATTCCGTTGGAAGGCCATTTACGGAGATCCCGTATATCCTGAAGGTTTTGATGTACATGGCATTGATGTTTCTCATTATCAGGAAAACATAGACTGGGAGCGTTTGCGCAACGCCAGTTTGAATTCATCTCCCGTCAGTTTTGTTTTCATCAAGGCAACCGAAGGCACGACGCTATTGGATGAAAATTTCAACCTAAACTTTTATGAAGCAAAGCAAAATGACTTTATAAGAGGAGCTTATCATTTCTTTTTGCCGGATGTGGATGCCCAAAAGCAAGCCCGGTTTTTCTTAAAGCAAGTGCATTTGGAACCTGGTGACCTCCCTCCTGTTTTAGATGTGGAAAAGGCCGGAAAGCTGACGGAAACACAGCTCCAAAAAGCTGTAAAGACTTGGTTGGATATTGTAGAAAAAGAATATGGTGTGAAACCCATTATTTATACAGGATACAAATTCAAATTGCATTATCTGAATACTCCTGCATTCAATGAATATCCTTATTGGATAGCGCATTATTATGTGGAGAAGTTAGAATATAAAGGAAAATGGAATTTCTGGCAACATACGGACTGTGGGAAAGTTACCGGAATCAAAGGTAATGTAGACTGTAATATCTTCAATGGGTCGTTTGAAGATTTGATGAACCTGACCATACCGGAACAGGAAGACGATTATACCTATCCTGAAGATTCATTATAGACAGGAATAAAGCCGCCGGAAGTCCTACAGGCATTACCGGCAGCTCTGGATTCATGTCGCTTATTATAAACGTTCGAATAAAAGCGTAGCCCAGTTCTCCTTTTCCGTATGGTTGAGATAGCTCAGTCCCAAGCTTTCCGCTTTTTGCACAAGCAAGGGTATATCCTCTACATAAAAACCGCTGAGAATCATTTGGCTTCCTGCATGCATAACCGATACGAACGATGGCAAGTCGGCTAAAAGAATGTTCCGGTTGATATTGGCTAAAATCAAGTCGAAAGCGTCTTTTCCTTGTAATATGGAGGCATTCCCTTCAACCACTTCCATGTTTTTCACACCATTCAGTTGCATGTTCTCTTTCGTATTGTCTACACTCCAACGATCTATATCGTAGGCCCACACCGATTTCGCCCCTTTCAACGTACAGAATATACCTAACACGCCAGTACCGCACCCGGCATCCAATACGGTTTTATGTCCGAGGTTCATCCCGAGCAAACGTTCCAATATCATGCCTGTAGTGTGATGCGTACCGGTACCGAAAGCCTGATGGGGATTTATCACGATATCATATTCGGCAGGAGACAGATTATGATGCTCCGGACTATGAATCAGAATACGGTCGGCGATTCGGACTGGTTCAAAGCCGTTACGTTCCCATTCCTCGTTCCAATTCTTATCTTCCGCTTCCGCCAACCGGTAGGTTACTTTCACATCCTCTATGGGAAAGAAATCTAGCAGGTTATCCAATACGGATTGCTCGAAAAGTCCGGTTTGCACATATCCTTTCACCCCCTGCGGAGTATCTACAAAACTTTCCAAACCGGCATCGGCCACCAAGGCTATCAGGATGTCGGCTGCATCCCTACTATAAGGGGATATAATGAAATCCAATTCCAAATATTTCATACTGTTTATTTTGTGTCGAGAATCTATTGGTTCTGCAAAAATAGCAAAAAAAGAGTTATATACTAAACTTTATTCGCGTTTCCGTATTGCCCGTCAACCGAGAAAAAGTTATATTTGCATATAATATAGGTAAAGGAGAAAAGACAATGAAAAACAGAATATTATTTTCACTCATCGTTGCAGTGATTCCGTTTTTTGGCTTTGCACAAATAGATGATATGTATTTCGTCCCTCAAAAAGAGACGAAAGTGAATGAGGATAAGCATCCCCAACCGCAACCTTCGGTACGTACGATTTCAGAAAATACGGCAGTGGACACCCGCTCAGGATATGCTCAGGGAAGCATCAGGGATGTAGATGAATATAACCGACGATATCGTTGGGATAATGATAGTATATCTGCCGCTGAAGAGGAAGTGGCAGGTCAAGATAGTGCTTCAACCGATAACAACCGGGAAGAAGGGGGAGACTATCAATATACGAAACGAATTCTTCGTTTCAACACCCCGACCATCGGCGTTGCGGTCAGCAGTCCTTTATACTGGGACTTACGTTATGGTCCCAATTCCATATATTGGGATGTATATGATGATGGATTTTACGCATACGCTTATCCTAGCAGTTGGTATTGGGGACCTACCTTCTCCTACTCGTGGGGATGGGGATTATACAATCCTTATTGGGCGTGGGGAGGTCCTTGGTATGCCGGATGGTATGATCCTTGGTATTGGGGACCGCACTGGCATCATCCGCATTGGGGACATCCCGGTCATGGATGGTATCCATCAAGACCGGTTACTCGTCCCAGTGTAAGATATCGGGAGAATAGTTCCCTGGCAAGAGGAACATCCCGCACTAATGTAAGAAACAGTTCTTCTGCCAGAAGAACCATACGAAACACAGGTAACACCAACCGGCAAACCATTTCGGAGAATTCTGCACGATTTACTCCAAATCGTTCTTCAACAACTACCAGGCAGTCTCCTCGCACACGTACGACTTCAACTCTTCAACGTAACACTCAACCGTCGAGAAGTTCTAATTTCACGCCATCGACTACAAGAAGCACTTTCCGTCCGTCGGTAAGTTCCCCCAGCCGTTCCGGAGGTGGTTTCTCCCCATCCAGGAGCGGAGGAGCACGAGGCGGTCGACGTTAACAAACAAAGATAAACCATAAAAGGAAGAAATAATGAAAAGAAAAAACCTCATATTTGTAAGCGCATTGCTAGCAAGCCAGTCTATGATGGCACAGACACCATATATGAACGAGAATTATATGCCGACCGATTTAATCGGAAGTGCGCGCTATGTAGGTATGGGCGGTGCATTAGGGGCATTGGGTGCTGATTTGTCTACCGCTTCTTCCAATCCGGCAGCATTAGGGCTTTACCGCAGAAGCGATGCAGCTTTATCATTCAGCGTGTTGACCCAACAGGAAAAACCGGATTTAAATGCAGACATGACTCATTTGTCTTTTGACCAGATGGGATTCGTGGTAAGTATCCCGGTTATGGCCAAAAGCGTAAGGTATGTTAATTTTGGAGTCAATTATCAGAAAAGAGCCAACTTCAACCAGTCATTTATCGCAGACAACGGAGCCTTGAACGGTTTGTCTCAGACGCAACAAATGGCAGACATTCTGAACCATACCCAGTATTCCACTCCTTTGGCAGACCTGATGTATAATTCCTGCCTTGTGAATCCGGAATACATACGGGATAACCAAGGTAATGTGCAGGTAGACCAAGAGGGGAATCCCTTATACGATTCTTATAATGCTTTAGAGTCAGATCGGAATAATTACGACCGTACGACGGAAGGCGGTATCGTAGGATATGATTTCAACCTGTCGATGAACATCAAAGATCGAGTGTATTTAGGTTTCACTTTAGGCGTGAACGACGTGGACTATTACAGTTACAGCACTTATCGGGAGTTCGGCACGATTTCGGACGGCCAAGGTAACTCTTACAGCGATTTCGAGAATTATTCCTTATATAATACCCAACATGTAAGTGGATATGGAATCAATGTGAAGTTGGGTGGTATATTCCGTCCCATCGGAAATTCCCCCTTCCGCATAGGTCTGGCCGTAGAAACGCCGACCTTCTATCATTTGGAATCTTATTCTTCATATAGCATAGACTCTCCCATGATGGAGGATGAGAACTATGACATCTACATCAATCAAGACAGAAACGGTAATTTTATATATACCAATTATCTTCCGGAGGTGGATTTGGCTAACTTGCACATGAAAATTACCACACCGTGGAAATTTCGGGTTTCGTTAGGACATACGATTGGAACTTATCTGGCTATAGGAGCTGAATATGAATACGCTGATTACTCTAAAACGAAACAGGGGTATGAAGACTGGGACTACGACTATTGGGGCTATGGTTATTCCAGAGGAACGACACACGACCGCGATATGGACGCGTTGCACAAGTCTACGCTACGCGGAAGCCATTCTTTCAAGTTCGGTATGGAATTGAATCTGACGGATAATGTCGCATTTCGTGCGGGGTATAATTATTATTCCCGCATGTTCAAGGAAGAAGCGACTTTAGATCAAACGGGGCCTTCTCCGGCTTTCGGTTATCAAACGACAACAGATTATATGAATAAAGACGACGTGAATATATTCACAGCCGGTTTAGGTTACCACGGAAAGCATTTTTATGCCGATATGGCTTATAAGTGCCGCGTACAGTCGGGAGATTTCTATGCATTCGACGATACTTATATCACACAAACCGGTACTCGTCTTACTCCAGTGGATGTAAACCTAAATACTCATCAGGTGTTTTTTACATTAGGATATAAATTCTGATTATAAAGGAGCAAAGTCAGAAGAAAAAACAGCAAAAAAGTTTTGCGTTTCAAAAAATATATCTAACTTTGCATCGTCAAAAAGGTTGGGGTATTAGCTCATCTGGCTAGAGCGTTTGACTGGCAGTCAAAAGGTGGCAGGTTCGAGTCCTGTATACTCCACTTTACATAAAAGCGAAAAAACTTGCAGTCGCTAAAACCAATATTTTTATTGGTGAATTTTATTATTCTATTTGGGTTATCCAACTTTATTACATTTTTTTCTTTCTCTATTTTTCTTCCCTTAAAAAAGAGTTTATTTAAAAGAAATTCTGTATATTTGCCCATGTAATATTCAAACTATACCAACATTTACTCTTAAATCTCTTTGCTTATGAAAAAAGGGACATTTTTATGGTTGGGGCGAATGGGATTACCCCTTTCTTTGGCGTTATGCCATATATATCCTCTTGCAGCACAGAACAAAGTGATTCTGCCGGACTCCATTCCTTGGATGTTATCGGATTCATTAATGAAAGGGGATGTGCTGCAAATCGGTTATGCCACAGGAGACCGGAGAACCGTAGCAGGTTCTGTAGATCAGGTTTCTGAAAATAGAATGAACAAAGGCATGATTTCCAATCCTTTAAACTCTATTAACGGGCAAGTGGCCGGTGTCAGTATGTTACCGGGAAGGGAGGCCATGCTCAACTCCGTACGTGTCCGGGGTACAACCTCCCTGACGGGGGGGAATGATCCTTTGGTAATCATTGATGGCGTATTTGCTGATTTGAGCACGCTAAGTATGATTTTTCCTGCGGACATCGAAAGCTTCACTATTCTCAAGGATGCTTCAGAAACGGCTCAATATGGCGCACGAGGTGCTTCGGGTGTCATAAAAGTAAGTACCAAACAAGGACACAGCGGAAGTTTCAGTTTGAGTTATGACGGTAATTTTAGTGTCGAGTCTATTTATAAAAACATAAAAATGCTTTCTGGAGAGGCTTTCAGGAACGTGGCACACGAACGAGGCATATCAATTCTGGATTTGGGATATGACACGGATTTTCCAGAGGAAATCACGCGCATGGGATGGGTGCAAAATCATCATGTAGCTTTTGGAGGTGGTACGGAATCCTCTTATTACCGTGCTTCTCTGGCGCTTTTGGATCGAAAAGACGTGGTGAAAAGTTCAGACTACCGGAATTACATGGCCAAAATAGATATTACGCAACGGGCGTTCAACGATCGCCTGCGTTTCGATCTGGGGGTAATGGGGGCGGTACGTAAGAGCAACAATTTGGTAGATATACAAAAGACATTTTATTCAGCAGCAGCTTTCAATCCCACTTTTCCGGCCCACAAGAATGCGACGGGCGGTTGGGATCAAGTGACAACTGCCAGTTGGATTACCAACCCTTTGGCCTGGATGGAAGTAAGCGACGAAGAATCGAATGCGCATTTTAATGCCCATTTGAAAATGGAGTTGGTTTTAACCCCACATTTGGTACTTTCCGCCTTTGGTTCTTACCTGTACAATGTCATAGATAACGGACAATATCTTCCTACTACCGTATGGGCACATGGACAAGCTTATCGAGGCGAACAGAAGGTGGAAGATGTGTTGGGAAATATGATGTTGAACTTCAATCGAGCTTTTGGAAAACATAAACTGGACGCTCTCCTATTGGGAGAAGCGCAACAACGTATCATGTCCGGCTTCCACACAACTGTTACGAATTTCACAACCGACAAGTTCGGTTTTCACAACCTGCAGGCCGGAGCCGTAAGACTATGGGAGGGGACAGGCTCTTATTATGAGAATCCTCGTCTGGCATCTTTTTTAGGACGTGTCAATTATGTATACGACGATCGTTATGTGGCTACCGTAAACATGCGTACCGATGCTTCATCCAAGGTGGGACGTAACCATCGTTGGGGCTTTTTCCCATCGCTTTCCGCAGCCTGGATTCTGAGCGAGGAAGATTTCATGAAATCTCTCTATTGGCTGAACAACCTCAAATTCAGAGTCGGTTACGGGTACTCTGGTAATCAGGATGCCATTGATTCTTACAATTCCCTCCAGTTGGTGAAACCTAATGGAGTAGTATCTTCTGCTGGTGACCCAACGGTGACAATGGGTTTGATACGCAATGCCAATCCTGACTTGCGTTGGGAGGTAAAACGTACGATGAACGTTGGACTGGATGCTGCTTTTTGGGACGGACGGGCTATTTTCACATTTGATTATTACCATTCCGTCACGGATGACATGCTGTACCAATACGATGTAAGCGTACCGCCATTTGCCTATAATAAATTGTTGGCCAATTTAGGTTCCATGCGTAACAGCGGAGTGGAATTGGGATTCGGCTTCACTCCTTTGCGTAAAAAAGACATGGAACTGAACGTCAACGTCAACGTCACGTTCCAACGCAATAAGTTACTTTCTCTAAGTGGAATGTATAATGGAGAATATATGTCGGCTCCACAATATACGCCGATTGCCGACTTAACCGGTGCGGGCTTTCATGGCGGATATAATCATATTGTATACCAGATTGTAGGGCAGCCTTTGGGTGTCTTTTATTTACCCCATTGTACAGGACTCATCCAACGCGAAGACGGAACATACGCATACGAAATAGCCGACCTTGACGGAGGAGGCGTGGACCTGGAAGACGGGGGGGACCGTTACGTGGCAGGACAGGCCACTCCCAAAACTCTATTGGGTTCTAACGTCAGCTTCCGTTATAAGAATGTGGACGTATCGTTACAAATCAATGGTGCTTTCGGACATAAAATTTATAATGGTACGGCCTTGGCTTATATGAATATGGGAAGTTTTCCCGATTACAACGTACTGGCAGCCGCCCCTCAACGTAATATTTACGACCAGACTGCTACAGATTACTGGCTTGAAAACGGAAACTACGTGAATTTTGATTATTTGACTATCGGTTGGAATATTCCGTTGAAGAAATGGGGCAAATACGTGCAGCATCTGCGTTTATCGGCGTCGGTGAACAATCTGGCTACCATTACGGCCTATTCCGGACTGACCCCAATGATTAACAGTTACATCGTAGATGCCACACTCGGAGTGGACGACAAACGGAACTATCCGGTATATCGTTCTTATACCTTGGGATTAACTATTCAATTTTAAAGCATGACAACATGAAAAAGTGGATTTTATGGGCGGGATACACCCTTGTTTGCTGTTATGGTTGTGCAGGATTCTTAGATGAAGCTCCACGAGACCAATTACCCGAAGAGGACGCTTATGACACGCCTGCCAATATATACCTGAACACGGTGGCTACCCTCTATAACTATGTGGGTGGATACGAAGACAGTCAAGGGCTACAGGGTACTTGCCGAGGTGTATATGACTTGAACACACTGACCACTGATGAAGCTTTGTTGCCAACTCGCGGAGGAGACTGGTACGATGGCGGACTCTGGCAAGGATTGTTCTTGCACGATTGGGGAGTCAATAATGACGTGATAGCAGCTTCGTGGGAGTATCTATACAAAGTGATTGTGCTTAGTAACAAGTCGATAGAACGTCTGACGGAATTGCAGAACCGCAAGGATGCTCCTGCAGAATTGAAAAATTATGTGGCGGAAGTCAGAGCCTTTCGGGCGATGTACTACTATTATTTGCTAGATATGTTCGGGCGTGTGCCTTTGGTGTTATCTTCGTCCACCCCCATGAAGGACGTCAACCAAAGCGAACGTGAGGAAGTATTCAAATTTTCTGTAAACGAATTGCAGGCGGCATTGCCTTATCTGAATGAAGCGCACAGCAACCAAAAAGGAGAATATTATGGCCGGATGACCCGTCCGGTAGCTTGTTTTTTGTTGGCCAAACTATTCCTGAATATAGAGATTTATACGGACAACGATTGGACGGACGAAAACCATCCTGACGGAAAAGCATATCAAGTGAATATAGGATCTCAAACACTGAACGCATGGCAGGCCGTACAAGCGTATTGCGACTCGATACGTGTTATGGGATACAAATTATCTTCGCGCATGGTAGATAATTTCGTTGTGTACAACGAACCGTCGGAAGAAAATATTTTCACGATACCGATGGATAAACATGCATTGCAAAACCAAATGCAATATCTATTCCGTTCCCGTCATTACAACCATGGGAAAGCTTACGGGCTGAGTGGAGAAAATGGAACCAGTGCCACGATTGAAACCCTACGCACATTTGGCTACGATACCGATTCGGTAGACCATCGCTTCGAAGACAGCTTCTTTGCCGGAACGGTCTTGGATCCCAATGGCAATCCAGTGAAACTGGACGACGGAAGCACGTTGGAGTATTCGCCGTGGAGCATACGTTTGGACGTATCGGCACAACCTTACGAAAAATCTGCCGGCGCACGAATGAAGAAATATGAAGTAGACCTGAAAAGCACAAAAGACGGTAAATTGTCGGACAACGATATTGTATTGTTTCGTTATGCCGACGTATTATTAATGAAAAGCGAGGCTAAAATAAGAAACGGGGAAGACGGAACAGCTGAACTGAACGAAGTGCGGCGACGTTCCGGCATGTATCCTCGTCCAGCCACCCTTCACAATATCCTGGAGGAACGCAAACTGGAACTCGTATGGGAAGGATGGAGAAGACAGGACATGATTCGTTTCGGTACCTATACGCAAGCTTACACAGACCGTCCGCAACAGGAGGATGAAGCATCAGGCTACACTACGGTGTTTCCCATCCCTGCCAAGGTGTTGTCTTTGAATCCGCGATTATCCCAAAATCCCGGATATGAGACGAGGTGAATGACTCGAAAAAAACGATAGGTTAAAAAAAACAAATACAGAGAATTTTCTATTCGAATACCTACTATTAGTTACCAAATTAATGCTACATTTGCGGCAATTTGCAATATCGAGTTTACAAAATGGCCCAAATAATCATACATCGAGGTACCGTGAAAAGCGTGAGAGGAAAACACGTTAGTGTGCAAATAATCCAGGCTTCCGCATGTTCATCCTGTGTGGCTAAAAAAATGTGCAATTCGTCGGAAAGCAAAGAGAAGTTGGTCGATATCGTCAGCCCCGAAGCATTTTCTTACCAGGTAGGAGAGGAAGTTCTCCTGACCGGAAGTGTGGAGATGGGACTGAAAGCCGTGTTTTGGGCATACGGTGCGCCGTTGTTGCTATTGATGGCTGTTTTGCTAGCCACCTTGCAAGTTACGGCCGATGAACCTTTGGCAGCTCTGGTAGCATTAGCCAGCCTGGTTGTCTATTATGTTGTGCTCTACCTCAATAAAAACAGGTTGACAAGAAAATTTTCATTTACCATTAAACACATAAAATAAATATTGTTATGAACGTGATTTTGATTGCAGTAATTATTTTGGGAGTCGTGGGGTTGGTGGCATCCATCATGCTCTATGCGGCATCCAAGAAGTTTGCTGTCGTAGAGGATGAACGCATTGGCCAAGTGGCCGAAGTCTTGCCGCAAGCCAATTGTGGCGGATGCGGTTATCCGGGATGTGCCGGTTTTGCCGCTGCTTGCGTGAAAGCGGCAGACGGTGGTTCGCTCGAAGGCAAGTTATGTCCCGTAGGCGGACAACCGGTTATGGAAAAAGTAGCCGGAATTTTGGGGCTTGCAGCTGCGGCCAGCACCCCGAAAGTGGCTGTTGTGCGTTGTAACGGGACTTGTGCCAATCGACCACGTGTGGTGGATTACGACGGGGTGCGCAGTTGCCGTGTGCAGCTGTTGGCGGGCACAGGAGAGACGGCATGCGCATTCGGTTGCTTGGGAGGTGGTGATTGTGTGGCGGCGTGCCAGTTTGGTGCATTGTCCATCAATCCGGAAACAGGATTGCCCGAGGTAGACGAAGAACGCTGTACGGCTTGTGGTGCCTGCGTCAAGACCTGTCCGCGAAGAGTCATCGAGCTCCGGCCGAAAGGACCGAAAAACCGCCGAATGGTCGTGATGTGCGTAAACCGCGACAAGGGTGCTGTGGCGAACAAGGTTTGCAAGGCTTCCTGTATCGGTTGCGGCAAGTGCGTGAAGGTTTGTCCGTTCGAGGCCATCACTCTCAACAACAATTTGGCCTATATCGACCCGGAAAAGTGCAAGTTGTGCCGAAAGTGTGAGGAAGCTTGCCCGAAAGGATCCATCCATGCCATTCACTTCCCACCGCGTAAGCCGAAAGTGGAGAAACCGGCCGCAACAGCAGCCCCGAAACTAGCCGAGCCGACGGCACAACCGGTATCCGCTCCCGCAGCACAACCTGTAACCACCGTTACACCGGAAGAAAAGAAAGAAGCATAATTCATAAGATTGTCAAATTAAAAAAGAATATCGTGAAAACGTTTAAGATAGGTGGAGTTCATCCATCTGAAAACAAACTTTCCGCCGCTTCTCCCATCCGCCTGGCCGGATTGCCCAAACAAGCTGTCTTTTCACTTTATCAGCATATCGGCGCACCGGCCAAACCGGTTGTAGCCAAAGGAGATGAAGTGAAAGTAGGCATGATGTTGGCCGAGGCAGACGGCTTCGTATCCGTTCCCGTCCACTCCTCCGTGTCCGGAAAAGTGAGCAAGATAGATGCGATTGTGGATGCCAGCGGTTACCGCCGACCGGCTATCTTTGTAGACGTGGAGGGAGATGAATGGGTCGAGACAATCGACCGTACCCCCGATTTGGTGACATTGGCTCAAAAGCCGGAGTTGACAGCCGAAGACATCGTGAACACGGTGAAAGCGGCCGGCATTGTCGGTATGGGCGGTGCCACGTTTCCTTGTCATGTGAAACTGACTCCTCCCAAGGGGACAAAAGCCGAATGCGTCATCATCAACGCTGTGGAGTGCGAACCGTACCTGACAGCCGACCATCGGTTGCTGTTGGAAAAACCGGACGAAATCCTGGTAGGAGTGGATTTAATCATGAAGGCAGTGGGTGTGGACAAGGGTTATATCGGCATCGAGAACAACAAACCGGATGCCATCGCCCTCTTGACGGAGAAAGCGAAAGCTTATCCGCATATTGAGGTCGTGCCATTGCAAGTGAAATACCCCCAGGGAGGAGAGAAGCAGTTGATTGCCGCTGTTACCGGACGTGAAGTCCCGGCTCCTCCGGCATTGCCCATTAACGTAGGAGCAGTGGTACAAAATGTAGGTACGGTTTTTGCCATCTATGAAGCGGTAATGAAAAACAAACCCCTGTTTGAACGTGTCATCACCGTGACGGGTAAGGAAGTGCAAAACCCTTCTAACCTGTTGGCCCGTATCGGCACGCCGATGAACCAACTCATCGAGGAATGCGGCGGCTTGCCAGAAAACACAGGAAAAGTAATTGGCGGAGGCCCGATGATGGGAAAGGCGCTGATGAACCTCGACGTGCCGGTATGCAAAGGTTCTTCCGGCCTCCTGCTCATGAGTGAACGGGAATCTCGTCGCGCGGAACCGCAGCCCTGCATCCGTTGCGCCAAATGTGTCAGTGCCTGCCCGATGGGGCTCGAGCCCTATTTGTTGGCCACGGCTTCCGCGTTGCGCAACTGGGAGTTGGCGGAAGATAACGACATCACGTCATGCATCGAATGCGGTTCGTGCCAGTTTACCTGTCCTTCCACACGCCCGATGTTAGATAATATCCGTATGGGCAAGACTACTGTAATGGCCCTCATCCGGGCTCGTAATACAAAATAAAAGAGAAAGATTATGGCAAAGAAATTAATTGTATCGCTGTCGCCCCATGTGCATGGACGGGATAGTGTACAAAGAAATATGTATGGAGTGTGCATCGCACTCATACCGGCCCTGTTAACCTCGTTGTATTTCTTTGGGTTGGGAGCCGCTATCGTATTGGCTACGTCCGTGGCTGCCTGTGTGTTCTTCGAGTGGGCTATAACGAAATATGTATTGAAACGCGATCGAGTAACGATAACAGACGGTTCGGCCATCCTGACCGGACTGCTGTTGGGGTTCAATCTGCCTTCCAATCTGCCGATATGGATTATCCTCATAGGAGCATTGGTAGCCATCGGTATCGGTAAGATGACTTTCGGCGGATTAGGGTGTAATCCCTTCAACCCGGCATTGGTGGGGCGCGTGTTCCTTCTGGTTTCATACCCGGTGCAGATGACCACATGGCCTGTGCCCGGACAAATGGTAGCTTATCTCGATGCCGAAACAGGTGCCACTCCGTTGGCTGTCATGAAGGAAGCAATCAAGAGCGGAGACGCTTCCGTACTTCAAAGATTGCCAGACGCTATTGACATGCTCGTAGGTCAGACCGGAGGATGCTTGGGCGAAGTGAGCGCTTTGGCCTTATTGATAGGTCTGGCCTATATGTTGGCCCGGCGTATCGTGACATGGCACATTCCAGTTTCCATTTTGGCTACCGTTTTTGTGTTGGCCGGACTGCTCCATCTGTCTAATCCCGTTTATGCGTCTCCCGTGTCCGTATTGCTCACGGGTGGTATGATGTTAGGGGCCTGCTTTATGGCTACGGATTATGTGACCTCGCCCATGACGGCAAAGGGACAGATTATTTATGGAGTGGCCATAGGTATGCTCACCGTAGTCATTCGTACTTTCGGCGCATATCCTGAAGGTATGTCGTTCGCAATCTTAATCATGAACGCCTTTACACCGTTGATTAACACCTATTGTAAACCTAAAAGATTCGGGGAGGTCGTAAAAAAATGAAAAAGTTAGAGTCTTCATTACTCAATATGGTCCTGGTGCTGACCGCCATTTCCCTCATAGCCGGGGGGACTTTGGCTTATATTAATAAGGTGACACAAGGCCCCATTGCCGAAATCAACGCAAAGAATTTGCAGGATGGCATCAAAAAAGTGATTTTGGGAGGTCAACCCGGTGATTTAAAAGTTGAAGAACCGGTAGAATCAAACGGTTATACTCTCTATAAAACCGACAAGGGAACGGCCGTGAAGGCTGTAACCAATGGGTTCGGCGGACCGCTTGAAGTCCTGGTTGGTTTTAATGAGGTTGGTGACATTCTGGGCTATACGATTCTGGCTACGGTAGAAACTCCCGGACTGGGTGTGAAAGCCGACACGTGGTTCCAGAAAGGCGGTAAGGGCGACATTATCGGGCGGAATCCGGGAGAGAAGGAACTGGCCGTATCCAAAGACGGCGGAGACATCGACGCCATCACGGCGTCTACCATTACTAGCCGGGCTTTCCTGAATGCCGTGAATGCTGCTTATCAGGCGTTGAAAGGAAATACCAGCGATGCAGCGAGCGGAGCTAGCGTACAGGCCGGACGGGTGGAAAGCGCAACCGGAACCGGAAGTGATTCTATTCATTAAAGAAAGGAGGGACGTAATATGAATAATTTTAAAGTGTTGATGAACGGTATCATCAAAGAAAACCCGACGTTTGTACTTCTTTTGGGTATGTGTCCCACTTTGGGTACGACTTCTTCGGCATTGAACGGTATGTCCATGGGATTGGCCACGACTTTCGTGCTCGTATGTTCCAATGTGGTTATTTCCATGATTAAGAATTTGATTCCCGACATGGTGCGTATTCCGGCATTCATTGTCGTCATCGCGTCTTTCGTAACCGCCTTGCAAATGTGCATGCAGGCATTCGTTCCTGACATCTATGCCACATTGGGCTTGTTCATTCCCTTGATTGTAGTGAACTGTATCATTTTGGGACGTGCCGAAGCATTTGCCAGTAAAAACGGAGTGATACCTTCGTTTTTCGATGGAGTAGGAATGGGGTTAGGTTTCACAATCGCCTTGACTGTTCTCGGAGCTGTACGAGAGATTTTGGGAACGGGTAAAATCTTCGGTCTGGAGGTTTGGCCGGAAGATTACGGCATGCTGATGTTCGTGTTGGCTCCCGGGGCTTTCATCGTATTGGGGTACTTGATTGCCATTGTGAACAAACTGAAAAAAGCGTAAATTTGTAAACTTAGAACAATATGGAAGCAATATATCAGTATTTAATCGTTTTCATCACCGCCATATTTGTCAACAACGTCGTGTTGTCGCAAATTCTTGGTATTTGTCCGTTTCTCGGCGTATCCAAGAAAATCAATACGGCTTTAGGCATGTCAGGTGCTGTGGCGTTCGTTTTGGTGCTCGCCACATTGGTGACTTACCTGTTGCAGTATTATGTTTTGAACCCGCTCGAACTCGGCTATTTGCAGACCATAGCTTTTATCTTGGTTATTGCTGCATTGGTGCAGTTGGTGGAAATCATCCTGAAAAAAGTATCCCCGGCACTTTATCAGGCATTGGGAGTATTCCTTCCTCTGATAACCACTAACTGTGCTGTGCTTGGTGTGGCCATCCTGGTTATACAAAAGGAATTCAACCTGATGATGGGGGTATGGTATGCCTTGAGCACTGCGTTGGGCTTCGGACTGGCATTGGTTATATTTGCCGGCATACGCGAGCAACTCAACCTTGTGTCCGTACCTAAAGGGATGCAGGGCATGAGTATCGCGTTGGTCACCGCTGGTTTATTGGCCATGGCATTCATGGGATTCAGCGGAGTAGATAACGGATTGAAGGCATTTCTTAGCCTCTAATCCGCCACGTTTTTTCAAAACTGATACGACCTGCAAAGAAAATGCGGGTCGTATCGTTTTTTTATGGTCAAAAATCATACAGCATATAATTAAATTTAGTACATTTGCTATTGTTACAAAAACAAAAAATCGAAGCTTACTAATATGAAAGAGACAATTTTAGTGACAGGCGGTACCGGATTCATCGGTTCACACACGACGGTGGAACTCCAGCAGGCTGGTTATGACGTAGTCATCGTGGACAACCTCTCGAATTCACGTGAAGATGTATTGGATGGTATCGAAAAGATTACCGGCATTCGTCCGGCTTTTGAGAAAGTAGACTTGCGCGATTTCGACGCCACCGAGTCGGTATTCAAAAAATATCCGAAAATTAGCGGTATCATTCATTTTGCAGCGAGCAAGGCTGTAGGTGAAAGCGTACAGAAACCGTTGCTGTATTATCATAACAATATCGTTTCCCTGATTAATCTGTTGCAGTTGATGCCGAAGTATGATGTGAAGGGTATCATCTTCTCTTCGTCATGTACCGTATACGGCCAACCGGATGTGCTACCTGCCACAGAGGAGACCCCCATCAAAAAGGCGGAAAGCCCATACGGCAATACCAAACAGATTAACGAGGAAATCATAGCGGACACCATCAAGAGTGGCTCTCCGATAAAAGCCATCTTGTTGCGTTATTTTAACCCGATTGGTGCGCACCCCACAGCGTTTATCGGAGAAATGCCGAACGGCGTGCCTCAGAACCTGATTCCCTACCTGACACAAACGGCCATGGGTATCCGTAAGGAATTAAGTGTGTTCGGAGACGATTATGACACGCCGGACGGCTCTTGCATCCGTGATTATATTTATGTAGTGGATTTGGCTAAGGCACATGTTTGCGCCATGACGCGCATCATGGAAGACCAGACTACCGAACCGGTGGAGGTTTACAACATCGGTACGGGTACGGGTACTTCCGTGCTTGAATTGATTAATGCTTTTGAGAAAGCTACCGGTGTGAAATTGAATTATAAGATCGTAGGACGCCGTGCCGGTGACATCGAAAAGGTGTGGGGCAATGTGGACAAAGCCAATAAAGTGTTGGGTTGGAAAGCCGAAACTCCATTGGAGGACGTGTTGGCCTCCGCTTGGAAATGGCAATGCGTATTGCGCGAAAAAGGAATAATGTAAATAAAATAAAGGACACAGAAGACGCTTTATGCGTAATTGCGCATTAATCCAGTTGGTATTTCCAATATGTGAATAGTCGGGAATATCACGCTTTGAATAATTTAAGACAGGTTAGTGTGCACAATAGTTTTGTCGTGTTTTATTTTGTGTTTGTGTTGTTACTCTCTTCCGACGTGAGTCGGAAGAGAGTTTTTCGTTTATACATATGGATTGTGAGTCTTCTCGAATCTGATTTCAGTGTGTGGCCCGTGCCCGGGATAGACACGGGTATCTTCCGGCAGAGTAAACAGCTTGTTCCTGATGCTCTCGCACAAGACTTCACTGTCCCCGCCGGGGAAATCCGTTCGTCCAACGCTGCAATAGAACAAAGTGTCGCCGACAAATACGGCTTTTTCTGCAGCGCAGTAAAAACAAATGCCCCCGGGGGTATGTCCGGGAGTATTCAGGACGGTTAACGTGTGATGTCCGAACGAGATGTCATCTCCCTCCGTCAGGTAACGCGCTGCCGCAGGAGTAAGCCCTTCGTTCATCACCTGTGCCAACGGTCCGAATATCTCCGCTCCCATACCTTTATATATAGGTTCGTCTGCCCGGTTGAACTCCGGACCGACATGAAAGGTCTCCCAAATGAATGCGGCCCCGAAACAGTGGTCGTAGTGCATGTGGGTGCAAAGGTGATGCCTGACCTGTAAACGACGGTTTTCAATATAATCCATAATCTGCCTGCGGTCATCGTCGGTAAGGGCACCGCAATCTATGACTACGGCTTCACGGGTGTCGTCGCTCACGACGTAGCAGTTCTCTTCCAACATGTTTACCGGAATTTTTTTTATGTCTAGCATCTTTCCTATCCTTTAAAGTGAAACGTACACCACTTTCTTGGTGGCAAAATATTCTTCCGTAAAGAACTCTTTCAACGGGGTAACCATTGTGCGGTTCTTCAACGGGTTCGTCTCTTTCTCCAATTCGCCCCCCTTCAGGCAGATAAGGCCGTTGGGGATGGCGTTGTGCTGCACGGGAGAAATATTCTTGCGTATAATTTTGACCAAATCTGCCAACGGCATGACGGCACGGCTTACCACAAAATCGAATTTGGCCTTCTCTTCCTCTGCCCGGCAATGGCGGAAAGTCACATTCTCCAACCCGAGCTCCCTAGCCACTTCCATGCAAACCTTGATTTTCTTACCGATGCTGTCCACCAGATGGAAATGGCAGTCGGGGAACATGATGGCGAGGGGTATCCCCGGAAATCCGCCTCCCGTCCCCAAATCCATAATCTCAGTGCCGGATTTGAAACGGGTGAATTCGGCAATTCCCAAGGAATGCAATACATGATGTTCATACAGATTGTCGATGTCTTTCCTAGAAATGACATTGATTTTAGCATTCCAGTCATGATAGAGCGCGTCCAACTGATGGAATTGTTCTGTCTGTTTTTCCGAAAGTTTCGGAAAGTATTTTAAAATCAGCTCCATATATCTTTATTTTTTATTTCGTATGGGTTTCCAACCTACTGTACGGCAAAGTCAGCCTGATAGCCCCGACTTCATACGCAGCTATCTCGTCGGCATTGTAAATGAAAGTAATACCTTCTTTTCCCAGTTCATAATTCAAGGGAATGTAAATGTCGGTAAGCCGTAGTATGCCTTTATCCTGCAGTTCTTCCCGGTTGCGGCAACCGTACGTTTTCAGGAGTTCGTCTGCCAACAAGGAAGGAAGCAAGGCCAAGGAAGCAGGGGGCAACACGTCCTCCAACTTCACCAACTCACCCGTTTCTGTATCGAAATTCAAACATTGTTCCTCCCGATAGTCGCGTGCTCCTCCCTCGTACTTTACTTTATGAATCAGATAACACAAATATCCGTTCAGCCCGTCTTTGTGTTCCGTGGCTATCCGATATTTGTAATCGTACCACGAGGAGTTGATGCCGCTTTGCCGGTCGGCTTTGTATAAATCGGTCAAATTTCTCCGGTATTGCTCCGCGTACGTCAGACAGAACGAATCGGCGGTCGAGGCGAACGAACGGTGCATCCCTCCAAACAGATGAAAGGCAATGGTTCGGTTCATGTTCCGGGCGGCACGGGTCGTGTCGTTTATCTCATCCGCCTCTATGATAACTCTACATGCAGGCGAGTGCTCGCTGCTGTCCAATGGTATGGTCTTCTCAACTTTTAATTGCTGAAAGGACAACGAACAACTTCCATCTTCACCTCGGCATGCACATAAAAAAGCCATGGCAAAAGCAAGGCCGTATATATATTTACTCATCTTTCCGTATTTCATCCCAAAAGCCTGTTATGAATGCAAAGGTAGTGAAAGGCGGGCGCAGAGGCAAATGAAAACGCAATTTTCTGATGGAACTGTACCGGGCTACCTCTTGTCGGCTTCCGCCTTTTACGCAACATATCGCTTTTACCGATAAATCATAAGACAAATGCTTTTTGTAGCAAAAATACGATGGATTTCTGAAAAAATATTCGTACTTTTGGACACTATATAACAAGCGATAAACAATGATACCGGACTTCCAATCCTGCATGCTGCCTTTTCTTCGGAAATTAGAAGACGGCAGCGTCCATTCAATGACAGAAATACAAAACGCACTTATCAGAGAGTTTCATCTGACGGAAACCGATGTAAAGGAAATGTTACCCAGCAATAGGACCACGCGTTTCAGAAGTAACGTAGGATGGGCCAAAACCCACATGCAAAAAGCCGGTTTGCTAGAAACTCCTCAACGTGCACAATATAGAATTACGGAGGCGGGATTGCACCTGTTGCAAACTCGTCCGGAGCATATTAATATGAAATTGCTTTTCAACTATCCGGCTTATAAGGAATGGATTGCTTTATCCAACAGAAACAGTGAACCGAAACGGAATTCCAGACAGGAATCTGAGTGTGCCATACAGACACCGGACATCATCATGGAAGAGGAATATAAGAAGTTACGCAATATATTGGCGCAAGATTTGTTGGAGCGTATCTTAAAAAAAGACCCGGGCTTCTTCGAAGCCTTGGTTATCAAATTACTGGTAGCGATGGGATACGGCGGTTCTTTAAACGAGGCTGCGGGCATGGTGGTAGGAAAGAGTGGGGATGAAGGCATAGACGGTATCATCAAAGAAGATAAACTCGGTCTGGACAACATTTATATCCAGGCTAAACGTTGGAATAACGTAGTGGAACGCCCCGAAGTACAAAAATTTGTCGGTGCTTTGGCCGGCAAAGGAGCCACCAAAGGGATATTCATTACCACATCCTCGTTCAGTCGGGGAGCACGGGAATTTAAACCGCAGAACAATATCAAAATCGTGTTGATAGATGGGAATCAACTGTGTGAATACATGATAGATTATAATATCGGGGTGTTTACTGCCAACACCTTTGAGGTGAAACGAATAGATATCGACTTTTTCGAGTCGGAAGAATGAAAATAAAAGGAAATAAGTGAACGTCGGACAAAATTACCTGTAAGCATGGAGATAATGCGTTTGAACGGGGTGGATGCCAGACTGTATCCACTTGTGGGACCTCTGGTCATGAACCCGGCCATTTTAAGACAGAATAATAATTATCCCTTTAAAACCTCCAACCGCTACTTGTGGTATATCGCCATATCGGACGGAGTAATCGTCGGATTCATCCCCTTGAAGAAAAATGAAAAGAATTACCATATAGATAATTATTACATACAAGGAGACCGTACGGAAACGATTGATGCTTTGTTACATCATGTCATCGACGATTTGGAAGCCGACTCTTTACTGACGGCCTTAGTGCATAAACGTCATACGGAAGCTTTCCGGCAAAATCAATTCCGAACAGATAAGCAACTGACTCTTTATGATAAAATGGAGTATATTCCTGTCCCTGAAATATGATACGCCAGTTAAATGTATACGAAGCCACGCAACGGAGATTAAAAATCATTTTTGATTATTTCGACTATGTATATGTATCCTTTTCCGGAGGTAAGGATAGTGGCGTGCTTTTAAACTTATGTATCGACTACCTTCGAAAGCATGAACCGGGCCGGAAGCTTGGAGTATTCCACATGGATTACGAGGCACAGTACCGGCAAACTACGGAATATGTGGAACAAACCATGGCTTCCCATCCTGATATGCTGGAGGTATACCACTGTTGCGTTCCTTTTAAAGTTTCCACTTGTACTTCCATGTACCAATCTTATTGGCGTCCGTGGGAGGAGAGCAAGCGTGACATCTGGGTTCGGGAAAAGCCCAAAGATTGCTATACGGCCAAAGACTTCGAGTTTTTCAACGAGGAACTATGGGACTATGATTTCCAACACCTTTTTGCCCCATGGTTACGTATGCAAAAGAAATGCAAGCGTGTCTGTTGCTTGGTGGGGATACGCACGCAAGAGAGCTTTAACCGATGGAGAAGCATCCACAGTGACAGAAACTACAAACGTTTGGCCTATTATAAATGGACTCACAGGCTCGACCATCACATATACAACGCATATCCCATTTACGACTGGAAAACCACAGATATCTGGACGGCCAACGGAAAATTCAAATGGACGTACAACCATTTGTATGACTTATACTATCAAGCCGGAATTCCTATCGCTCACCAACGTGTGGCCAGTCCGTTTATTTCCCAAGCCATCTCGGCGTTGAAAGTTTATCGCATCATCGACCCGGACACTTGGGGAAAAATGTTAGGCAGAGTCAACGGAGTAAACTTCGCAGGTATGTATGGCCGTACCATGGCAATGGGGTGGAGGATGATTAAATGTCCTCCCGGCTTTTCTTGGCAAGAATATATGTATTTCCTCTTAGACACGCTCCCGGAATCCACTCGGCAGAACTATCTCAACAAACTGGACGTAAGCATCCGTTTCTGGCGTAAGCGGGGAGGATGCTTGAGTGAAGAGACGATACAAAAGTTGCGCGAAGCCGGTGTGGAGTTTGCCCTCGGAGAGAAAACGGCCTACCATACGGACAAACAACCGGTAAGAATGGAATATCTGGATGACATCGACATCCCTGAATTTAAGGAGATACCGACCTATAAACGTATGTGTATCTGTATATTGAAAAACGACCATACGTGTAAATACATGGGATTTGCACAAACCAAGCAGGAAAAAGAACTGCGCGAAAGAGTAATGAAGAAATATAAATCGTTAGAACATGGACAAATATAAAAGCCCGGTATACAATATTATTGCGGTGCCTATCGAAAAGGTTGTGGCAAACGAATATAATCCCAACATAGTGGCCCCTCCCGAAATGAAACTTCTGGAACTCTCAATATGGGAAGACGGTTACACCATGCCCTGCGTATGTTATTACCGGAAAGAAGAAGACGTGTATGAAATCGTAGACGGATTCCATCGTTACCAAGTCATGAAAACTTCACCACGCATTTATGAACGGGAGAAGGGGTTGCTTCCTGTTTCCGTTATCGACAAAGACCTTTCGGAACGCATGGCATCTACCATACGGCACAACCGGGCCCGCGGCATGCATTCGGTGGAATTAATGAGCCATATCGTGTCTGAACTGACCAAATCCGGAATGTCGGACAGTTGGATCATACGCAATATAGGGATGGACAAGGACGAACTTCTGCGGTTGAAACAAATATCGGGGTTGGCAGAACTTTTTGCCGACAAGGCTTTCAGCCCCTCGGATGATTGGTTGGAAGAATAATCCTACGGATGAAATTCCTTATTATTTCTTGGAACGCAATGTGATGGAAAGAGAGCATAACGTCAGCAAAACGCCGACTGCGGTCACACCTGCCCATCCGCCGATGTGCCAGAAACTTCCGGCCAGAAAAGTCCCCATGGAACCGCCTACAAAGTAAGTGGTCATGAAAATGGTATTGACACGATTGGAGGCCGAGGGGCACAGTTCAAAGATACTGGCTTGATTGCTGAGTTGGATACATTGCATGCCGATATCGATAAGCAGAACTCCGGCAATGATACCGACATAACTGTTTCCACCCCAATACAATGAAGCCCATGCCGACAGAATCAGACTGCAACCGATGAAATTAAAATTACGTATGCCTACACGTTTCACATATTTCCCTACGAAAGAAGCCGTGAGTGCCCCGGCGATTCCGCATAACCCCAGTCCGCCAATCACATCGCTGTCGGCATAAAACGGCGCGCTTCCCATCTTGAAAGCTAAGCATGACCACATCGCCAGAAACGATCCGAAGGCCAATCCCGACCGTATGGAATAAATACGAAGAGCTGGATAATCCCGTAGAAGGTGGAACAGGGATTTCATCAAAGTACTGTATCGCCCCTCGAACGTAGGACGTATGTCGGGAAGTACCTTCAGGACGACGAAGGCACAGATGCACATCAGTCCGGCAGCAATAAAGTACATCTCGCGCCATCCCAACAGTTCTCCCACCCAACCGCTGATCACTCTGGAGGCTAAGATGCCGGTAAGCAGGCCGGAAATGACCACTCCTACATTGCGCCCCTTATGTTCAGGACGGGAGTATTGGGAAGCTATAGGAACAAATATTTGAGGAATCATGGAACAAATACCCGTCACTAAAGAAGCTGTCCAAACCGTATAAATACTTTCAGCCACCGCCATGGCCAACAAAGCAAAGACGAGCAGGATGAAATTGATTAATATGATTCTTTTCCTGCGATATAAATCACCGAGCGGTACGATGAAGAGCAAACCAAGCGCGTACCCAACTTGCGTTATCATGGCAATCAGATTAGCCTGAAAGTCCGAGATGCCCAAATCAGCCCGCATAAGGTTCAGCAAAGGTTGGTTGTAATACAGGTTCGCTACGGAGATGCCGGCCACGATGGCCAATGTCCACAGTATATGCGCCGGAAGGCCGGCATTTTCCTTTAATTCAAATTTCATCGGCTTTTTCTTTTTTTTGATAGTTTTTCCCCACAATCCAACTGGGCATTCATCCACGTCAGGAATACTTTTTCGGGTAACGGAACAGTATGCTCAGCAGCGCACAAGCCCCCATGATGAACGGATAATATAAATAAGGTATGATGTCTATCGGGTTGATGGATGCCAACCCGGCAGCCATCAGGAGCTGTGCCCCGTATGGAATCAGCCCTTGCGTAAAACAAGAAAACGTATCCAGGATACTTGCGCTTTTGCGCTTATCCACTCCGTACTTTCCGGCTATGTCATGGGCCAACGGGCCTGCCGTGATGATGGCTACCGTGTTATTAGCCGTACACAAATTGATAACGCTCACTAATGCCGCTATGCTTAATTCCGCCCCGCGTTTGGAACGTATATGCCGGGTCAGTGCGTGTAGGATATAATCTATACCTCCGTTGTAGCGGATGGTTTCCATCAGTCCGCCCGCCATCATCGTAATGATAATCAGTTCCCCCATTCCGGTGATGCCTTCTCCCATGGCAGCAAACCAACCGAACAAATCGTATGTACCCGTAAAAACGCCAACCACACCGCTCAATACCAACCCGAGCACTAAAACCATCATGACGTTCATTCCCGCAACGGCCGTAACCAACACCACCATATAAGGAACCACCTTAATCCAGTCCACTTCAGGCAGTTGTTGCGGTGCGTGGATATGTACTCCCATAAATATATACAATGCGAACGCGATGGCGGCTGCAGGCATGACGATTTGTGAATTGACTTTAAACTTATCGCTCAACTTACATCCTTGCGTACGGGTAGCCGTAATAGTCGTATCGGATATGAACGACAAGTTGTCGCCGAAAAAAGCTCCTCCGGCTACGATAGCTACCAACAACGGAAGACCTGTCCCTGTCTCGTGGGCTATACCTGCCGCCAAAGGCGTTAACGCCACAATCGTACCGACAGAAGTCCCTATGGAAAGCGAGATGAAGCAAGCTGCCAGAAAAATGCCTCCCAACAGCAGGTTCTCCGGCAAGAGTTGCAGGGAAAGGTTCACCGTCGCGTCGATAGCCCCCATGGCTTTGGCCGATGCGGCAAAAGCTCCTGCAAGGATAAAAATCCATATCATCAGCATAAGGTTCGGCGAACCGGCTCCTTGGGAATATACCTTTACCCTCTCTTCCAACGGAACGCCACGCATGGTCGCGACCGCATAGACGGACGACACCATGAAAGCCACCGTGATAGGTACTTTATAGAAGTCACGAACGATAATGCTAGTCACGAGATAAAGGAGCACGAAAACGAGCAGTGGACTGATGGCTGCCACACTTTTTCCATTTATAGACATTTCGCAACGTTTACATGTGGACGGCCGGTCATTTCTCGTCGGCCGTATAATAAATATAATTCTCAGCCGTCAACAATTCAAGCGGCATGTAATTGCATTGCTGTACGGCTTTCTTCAACACGATATGGTTGAACAGCGCCTTCACGCTGTTGTAGCCTTGTTTCCACGGATGTTGGGCAATAAGAAAATCGATAGTGCCTTGTTTGAGGCATTCCACATTCCGTCCCACCATGTCGTAGCCAAACAAATGGAAATCTTTCAAGCTGTTATGTTGAAAGTATTCTCCCAAAATGTATGCGCGGGAACAGAACGTGATGCAATGCCGGATGTCCGGATGTTCATCCAAAAATGCACGTATCCTGCTTTCGTATCCGTCCTCTCCGTCAAGTTGCAGGGAAAGCTCCACTACTTCGCAATCCGGATAATATGTCGTCATGTATTCCCTGAAACCCACCTCGCGGTATTCCTGCTGACGGGAGGCCACACGCCCTTTCGACATGAGCTTCATCAACAAAATGCGCCGGGCGTGTCCGCCGGCCTGCATCATGAAGATGCGCCCGGCAAAATAACCACTCTTCAAGGAATCTTGTCCGAAGAAAGCCAACGGCTCTACCTCGGGAACATTGGAATCCAAAAAGACAAATGGAATGTCCTGTTCCTGTAACCGGCGGCAAAACGTCTGGGTCACATCGAAATTTTGTGGGACAATGACCACCCCGTCCGGCTTTTTATCCCAAATACGCTCGGCGGCAGAGGCAAAAGAACTACCTTCAAACTGGTCATAATACTCCGTAATCAACGAAAGGTGGAAATCGCCCCGATTAAGAATGCACTGCCGCAACCCTTTTTCCACGTTGGTCCAATAAGCATTCCTGTCGTGACCGGGAAGCAGGCAGCAAAACGTATATTTACGGTTATATGCCAAGGCACTGGCATACATGTTAGGCTGATAATTGATTTCCTTCAATATAGCTTCCACTTTGGCTCTCGCCTTACCCGAGACATTGGGACGGTTATGCAACACACGGTCTACTGTACCTACCGAAACGCCGGAACGTTCGGCTATATCTTTGATTCTGATTTTATCTGACGAATGGACTTCCCACATAATACTCTTTCTTATTCGAGAAACGAAATGGTACGAAGATACGTTATTTTAATGGTACGCAAGGTATGAAAAAAACAAAAACTCGTTTTTTTGATTTATTTTTCCGTAAAAAAGAACGCCTTACGGAAAAAATATCTATTTTTGCATATCAAAAAAATAAATTGTGTGGGTTAACAGTAAAAACCAAGGCTAACAATAACCAAAATACAGGTATGGGAAAAATAATAACGATGGGAGAAATCATGCTCCGTTTGTCTACACCCGGACAATCTCGTTTTGTACAGACAGACACATTTGATATTAATTACGGGGGCGGGGAAGCCAACGTAGCCGTAAGTTGTGCCCATTATGGACATGAGGCCTACTTTGTTTCCAAACTGCCCAAGCATGAAATAGGTCAGGCTGCCGTAAATGCCTTGCGCCGTTATGGCGTACACACTGATTTCATCGCCCGTGGCGGTCAGCGCGTGGGAATATATTATCTGGAAACAGGAGCCTCCATGCGTCCGTCCAAAGTCATTTACGACCGTGCAGGGTCGTCTATTGCAGAGGCTTGCCCGGACGATTTCGATTTCGATGCCATCATGGAAGGTGCCGACTGGTTTCATTGGAGCGGTATCACACCGGCCATTTCAGATGCCAGTGCCGAATGTTTGCGCCAGGCATGTATTGCAGCCAAAAAGCACGGCGTGACCGTTTCCTGCGACCTCAATTTCCGCAAGAAGCTTTGGACATCGGAGAAAGCCCAAAGCATTATGAAGCCTCTGATGCAATACGTGGACGTATGCATCGGCAACGAAGAAGACGCAGAACTTTGTCTGGGCTTCAAGCCGGATGCGGACGTAGAAGGGGGCAGCACGGAAGCCGAGGGTTACAAAGGCATTTTCAAAGGCATGATGGACACGTTCGGTTTCAAGTACGTCATTTCCACTTTGCGTGAATCCATCTCGGCCACTCACAACGGGTGGAAAGCCATGATATACGACGGTAAGGAGTTCTATGTGTCCAAACGTTACGACATAGACCCCATCATCGACCGTGTCGGAGGAGGCGATTCTTTCTCAGGAGGCATCATTCACGGCTTGCTGACAATGAAGACCCAAGGCGAGGCGTTGGAGTTTGCCGTAGCGGCTTCGGCTTTGAAGCACACAATTCCGGGCGACTTCAACATGGTATCCGCCGAAGAAGTGGCAGCTTTGGCCGGAGGTTCTGCCAACGGTCGTGTACAAAGATAAACCCGTCCAACGATAACAAGAAAAAGATATGGCAAAATTCGATAAACTTGCAGTCATGCAAAAAATAGGGGAAACCGGCATGGTTCCCGTATTCTATCATTCCAATGCCGAAACGGCCAAGAAAGTAATCAAGGCGTGCTATGATGGTGGCGTGCGCGCATTTGAATTCACCAACCGTGGCGATTTTGCCCAGGATGTGTTTGCAGAATGCGTGAAATTCGCTGCCAAGGAATGCCCGGAACTGGCTTTGGGCATAGGTTCCGTTGTGGATGCCCCTACAGCAGCCCTCTACATCCAGTTAGGAGCTTGCTTCGTGGTAGGGCCGTTGTTCAATCCTGACATCGTACCGGTATGCAACCGCCGTTTGGTGCCCTACTGTCCGGGATGCGGCACAGTATCGGAAATCGGCAAGGCACAGGAATTGGGCTGCGACCTTTGCAAGCTCTTCCCCGGTGACGTGTACGGCCCGGCTTTCGTGAAAGGGATGATGGCACCCTGCCCATGGACCAAGCTTATGGTGACGGGCGGCGTGGCTCCTACGAAAGAGAACCTGACCGCATGGGTCAAAGCCGGAGTCTACTGTGTGGGGATGGGTTCCAAATTGTTCCCGAAAGAAGAAGTTGCTGCCGGGAATTGGCAATACATTACCGACAAATGTAAAGAGGCTTTGGGCTATATTGCCGAAGCGCGTATATAATGACAAAGGACATTAGATTTTTATGAGTAATACAATTGGTTAATTTTGTGGTATGTGATTTGCGAAAACCGCATACCTTGGTTTTAATGTTTTTAGATGTGGGTGTCATGTCTTGTGAAAAACGTGGCACAGGTTAACTTTTTATAATTATTAAAATTTTAGGTTAATGTATGCGGCTTTGTGAAAAGCCGCATTTTTTGTATACATGGGAAGTGTGCTATTCCATTAGCCGAAATGTTTTATGCAACCAAGTTGCACGGAAAACCGGATAACTTTGCCATAGAAATCATAAAAAAGCCATATAATGAAAACAAAAGCACATACCTGTGGGTGCGGTCACGGCATCTGCCACACGGAAAACAATCGGAAAACCAACCTGTGTCTGTGGTTTTCTTTCGCAGTTTTGATCAGCGGCATCACATGTCAAAGCATGGACACTGCCTTTTTTCGCCCTTCATGGGTACGGCTGTGTTGGTTTTTCGTGGGGTGGTTGCCCGTAGCGTTCCCCATCATGAAAGAGGCGTGGGAAACCATTCGCCACAAGGACTTTTTCAATGAATTTACGCTGATGCTGTCGGCCTCGCTCGGCGCTTTCTATATCGGAGAATATCCGGAAGCTGTGGCGGTCATGCTCTTTTATGCCGTGGGAGAGATGTTTCAGGACCGTGCGGTGGACAAAGCCCGGAGCCATATCAAGTCGTTGTTGGACGTGCGGCCGCAGACTGCCACCGTGCGGCGCGACGGGCAATGGCAGACGGTGGCACCGGAAACCGTGGGGGTAGGAGAGGAGATTGAAGTCAAGACAGGCGAACGCGTCCCCTTGGACGGTGTGTTGTTGGAGCCTGAAACCGCTTTCAATACCGCCGCATTGACCGGCGAAAGCGTGCCGCGCATGATTGGACAAGACGAAGAAGTACTGGCCGGTATGATACCGACCGAACGGGTCGTCAGATTACGCACTGTACGCGGCTATACCGACAGCGCCCTGTCACGTATCCTCGACATGGTACAGCATGCGGCTTCACGCAAAGCTCCCACCGAACAGTTTATCCGCCGGTTTGCCCGTGTCTACACTCCGGCTGTCACGATACTTGCCGCACTGTTGGTCGTGTTGCCTTGGCTTTATGCCTCATGGCATCCCGGTTTCATCTACGATTTTCATGCATGGCTCTACCGGGCGTTGGTCTTTCTCGTCATTTCCTGCCCCTGTGCATTGGTGGTCAGCATACCGTTGGGCTATTTCGGAGGAATCGGGGCTGCCTCACGCCGGGGAATCCTGTTCAAAGGCAGTAACTATCTGGATGCCATTACCCATATAGATGCCGTAGTATTCGATAAGACCGGCACACTGACCTGCGGCGTCTTCCGGGTGCAGGAAATACATCCTTCCGGCGGCCTCACAGCCGACGAACTGGTGGCATGGGCCGCAGCGGCGGAATCCGGAAGCAACCATCCCATAGCCCGTGCCGTTGGTGAATATGCCAAACAACAGGCCATAACGCTTCCTGCGGTAAGAAATACGGAAGAACGGGCCGGATTAGGTCTGCGCGCCATGACCGACCGAGGCGAACTTTTAGTCGGGAAGGCGGCATTATTGGCTCAAAACCAAGTGGCTTATCCCGAAGACATCCTTCACATTCCCGACACGATTGTGGTTGTGGCCCTCGACGGACGCTATGCCGGCTACCTGCTGTTGGCCGACGAGCCGAAACCCGACGCATCCCGTGCCGTGGCGGCTCTCCATGGCCTGGGCATCCGCAACCTCTGCATTTTATCCGGAGACAAGTCGGCATTGGTGGGCAAACTGGCCGGACAATTAGGGATTTCCCGTTATTTCGGCGACCTGATGCCGGAGGACAAAGTGCGGCATATCGAAGAATTCCAAACAGAAGAACATGCGCGTGTGGCTTTCGTCGGCGACGGACTGAACGATGCGCCCGTATTGGCTGTCAGCAAGGTAGGCATTGCGATGGGCGGGTTGGGAAGCGACGTGGCCATCGAAGCGGCCGACATCATCCTGCAAACCGACCAACCGTCGAAGATAGCCGAAGCCATTCGCATAGGTCGCCGCACACGAGCCGTCGTGTGGCAGAACATCATCGGTGCCCTCGGAGTGAAACTGCTTGTACTGGTACTGGGTGCTTTCGGTGCGGCCACCTTGTGGGAAGCCGTCTTTGCCGACGTGGGTGTGGCTTTGTTGGCCATTCTGAATGCCGTCCGGCTGTTGAGTGATAAAAAAGATTAAACCATCGCCATACTATGGGATAAAGCACGTACCTTTATCCCATGGTTATATTGGAGGCATATACATTATGGAAGAAGACATCTATTTGCATAAACTGAATTTACGGAACGTGAAACCCACAGCCATCCGCCTGTTTATTCTCCGTACGATGATGGAAATGAACCGTGCCGTGTCACAACCCGACTTGGAAGAAAAACTGCAAACCGTGGATAAATCCACCATATTCCGCACCATCTCGCTGTTTCTGGACCATCACCTGATTCATGCCATTGATGACGGGTCAGGCGCACTGAAATATGCGGTATGCAGCGACGATTGCACTTGTTCGGTGAGCGACCAACACGTACATTTCTATTGCGAAGGATGCCATCGGGCTTTCTGTTTCCGGAGTCAGGCGGTCCCGGTGGTGCAGGCACCGGAAGGATTCGTCCTGCACGGGGTGAATTATGTACTCAAAGGACTGTGTCCGGCATGTGCGGCCCGTATAGATAAAGACTGACATTTTGTCAATAGCCTTATCCTCGTTTTTGGGAAACAATACCAACCATGACACGGCAGCGCACACTGCGCAATGAGGGCGGAAGAAGATCCGGTTCCATGATTTCGAGATTTGACTTCAATTCGTCCAGCAACTCTGGATGGGGGAGGCATAATTTATAGGCCAGTTTCATACAAAGTGCACGGACGCTATAGGGATACCGGGAAGAAGACATGCCGATAAGGCAATAGTCCAAGAAATCCGTACGGAACGGGTGGGGGAGCACAGAACGGGAAATGAGCGTGAGCAACAGGCGGCGGAGCGTTTCGCTCCGGGTATCCATGGCACGTTCCATCCACGTGTCCACGTAGTGCGGCGGGAGGCTTGGCAAAAGGTCGGTATCCGCATACGTGAAAATCCATGCAGCATTTTCCGCCATGCGGCTGTCGCCATCCGCCATGATACGGTACAGCGTGTCGCGGAACATGCCATCGTATGCCAAGCGTTTCCCACAGGCGCGGACTTCCCGCATAGGAAGGCGACCGGACAGCATGTCCTGCCATTCGGAAGCGGATGAAGCCTGACCTACCATAGATGGTGCTCTGCAAAATAACGCCATAACGGAGCGAGCATCAACGCCTGCTTGATTTCGTTGTGCTGCAAGAGGCTGCGCACTTCCTCCACGGTTAGGAAATGCACGCTGATGTCCTCGGTGGCTTCCCGGTGGGGAGCCGACATGCGTTTCACTCCCCGTGCCACAAAACAATGGCATTGGTTGTTCATGGAAGACGTATTGGGCGAAATGGTCATCAAGTGCGCCCATACCCCGCCACCGAATCCCGTTTCTTCGTGCAGTTCCCTTTGAGCGGATTCCAACGGCGTTTCCCCTTCTTCGCACACCCCGGCACATATCTCATAACCGGTCCACTGCAATCCATGACGGTATTGCCTTTCCATGATAAATTTTCCATCTTCGGTCAAGGCTATCACATTGACCCAATCCGGATACTCCAACACGTAGTATTCGTCATTTTCCACGCCATTGGGAAGCCTCACCTTGTCGCGCCGGGCAGTCAGCCAGGGGCGACGGATGAGGTATTCACTCTCCAAAACCGTCCATTGTTTATCTTTGTCGTCCGTCATATCAAGCTATTTACTACGCAAAGGTAAGTCTTTTCTTTAAAGAAAGCTTCCGGAAAGCGAAAATCTTCCGGAAGCATGATTCCGGTTTATAGGGTAACGCCGGACTTGAAAATAGCAATTTCGTGATAACCGTTCTCTTCGTTCAACGTCTGCCGCCCACTGGCCACGTCGAGGACGAAAGACGTGAAGCGTTCCAATACGAGTGGCATGGGTTCTCCTTCCAGTAACGTGCCGGCATTGAAATCTATCCAATTAGACTTTTTCTCCGCCAATCCGGTGTGGGACGAAATCTTCACGGTGGGCACAAACGTACCGAAAGGCGTGCCGCGTCCGGTCGTGAACAGCACGATATGGCATCCGGAGGCCGCCAAAGCGGTACTGGCCACAAGGTCGTTGCCGGGAGCACTCAGCAAATTCAGTCCCGGAGAAGACAAGGTTTCTCCATATTCCAACACGTCGCACACGGCAGTCGTCCCGGATTTCTGCGTACATCCCAATGACTTTTCTTCCAAGGTGGAAATCCCCCCGGCCTTGTTTCCCGGCGAGGGGTTCTCGAAGACCGGTTGCCCGTGGCTGATGAAATAGTCCTTGAAACCATTGATGAGCGAGACGGTCTTCCGGAAAACCGCCGCATCCTTGCAACGCGCCATCAAAAGCGTTTCGGCACCGAACATTTCAGGCACCTCTGTAAGCACCGTGGTGCCCCCTTGTGCCACGAGGTAGTCTGAGAAACATCCTAAAAGCGGATTGGCCGTAATGCCGGAAAAGCCGTCGGAACCTCCGCATTTGAGTCCTATTTTCAGTTTCCCCATCGGCACTTCCGTCCGGCTGTCTCCCACCATCCGGGCATATAAATCCCGGAGAATCGTCATCCCGCTCTCCATCTCGTCCTCCTCGTGTTGGCAGACCATAAAGCGTATGCGCTCCGTGTCATAGTCTCCAAGTAAGGCACGGAATGCGTCGGGCTGGTTGTTTTCGCAACCCAAGCCGATTATCAATACGCCGCCGGCATTGGGATGGAGTGCCATGTCGCGCAGGATGAGGCGCGTATGCTCGTGGTCGTCTCCTAATTGCGAACACCCGTAATTATGCGTGTAAGCCCTGATGCCGTCTATTCCTTCGGCACGGGTTTCCTTTTCGAGCATCCGCGCCAAACGTTCGGCCACGCCGTTGACGCATCCCACAGTGGGGATAATCCATAATTCGTTACGGATGCCCACTTCACCGTTCCGGCGTGCATACCCCGAGAAAGTCTGCAGTCGGTCGGGGCGGTAACACGGGATGTGTACAGGTCGGTACTGGTAATCCGATATCCCCTTCAGGTTGGTACGCAACATCCGCTCGTTCACCCACCGGCCTGGCTCTATCGTTTCCGTGGCATGCCCGATGGGGCTGCCATACTTGATAACGTCCTGTCCGGCGGCAATATGGGCGAACGAGACTTTATGGCCGGCCGGAACCTGCTCCCTCACCTTGACAATCGTGCTCCCGTATGTGATGCTTTCTCCCTCCTCCAACGGTTGCAAAGCCACGGCCACATTGTCCGCCGGATGAATGATAATATATTTCAACATAAAGAAATCCTATGAATCCAACATGTGTTTCAGTGCCTCCCGCATGCCCTGTAAGCGGATGTCTTTCAGGTAACGTGCCAAGAGTCCGCCCAATCCGGGTATCCGGTTCAAATCTTCACCCCACCAATCCGTACGTTCCAACACGCCAGTGGCCACCTTTTGCTCGTCGCCGTCCTGCCACAAGCAGGCCACGTGTGCCATGATGTCGGGGGAGTCGGACGGGACAATCGGAGTACCATCCTCGCGGCTGCCACCTTTATAATAAATAATCAGGGCTGCCAGGCCGAACACGATTCCGGACGGGAGCGTGCCTTTGCGCCTGAGGTATTCTTTCAGTCCCGGCAAATCCCGCGTGGCGAACTTAGGGAAGGCGTTCAGCATGATGGACGTGACCTGATGGTCTACAAACGGGTTGGTAAACCGTTCCATCACGCTGTTGGCAAACGTCCGGAGTTCTTCCTGTGGCAAGTCTATCGTCTCGATGAGTTCGTCGAACATCACTTTGTGGATATACCGCCCCACGTCCGGGTCTTGGCAGGCATCACGCACGATGTCTACTCCGGAAAGATATGCCACGGGGGAGAGTAGCGTATGAGGCCCGTTCAGCAAGGTCACCTTTCTCCGGTGGTAAGGTTCTTCGTCGGGCACAAAGCGTACGTTCAGGCCGCATTCCGCAGCCGGAAACTCCTGTGCCACATTTTCCGGAGCTTCGATGACCCAAAGGTGGAATGCCTCGCCCTGTACGACGAGCTGGTCTTTGTATTGCAGCCTTTCCTGAATCTCTTCGATGTGCTTACGGGGAAAGCCCGGCACGATACGGTCCACCAACGTGGCATACACGCCGCATGCCCCTTCGAACCATGCCGCAAAATCCTCGCCAAGCTGCCAGAGGTCGATATATTGTCGGATGATTCTTTTCAGATGATGCCCGTTCTGGAAAATCAACTCGCAGGGAAAAATAAGCAGCCCCTTGCTTTTGTCGCCACGGAAATGACGGAAACGATGGTAGAGCAGTTGCGTCAGTTTTCCGGGGTAAGAGGCAGCCGGACGGTCGTCGAGCCTGCAAGCCGGATCGAATGTGATGCCGGCCTCGGTCGTATTGGAAACGACAAAACGAATTTCCGGTTGCTCGGCCAGTTTCATATACTCGTCAAAATGGCTATAGGGGTTAAGCGCACGGCTGATGACATCTATCAGGCGGTATGAGTTTACCACCTGCCCGTTTTCAAGCCCTTGCAGGTTGACGTGGTAAAGGCCATCCTGCCGGTTGAGCACATCCACCATGCCCTTTTCGATAGGTTGCACCACGACCACGCTGCCGTTAAAGTTACTGCGCTCATTCATATTTGATATAATCCAATCCACGAAAGCGCGCAGGAAATTGCCTTCGCCAAACTGTATGATTCTCTCTGGCCTTTCACTCTTGGAGGCCGTTGTTTTATTCAATTCCAACATAGATACATTTATTTAATTGACCTGTATTTCTCTTATTCCAAAACAATCCCTTTCACAATCACTTCCGTCAATGCAGCCTTGTCGTTTTCCAAAAAACGGATACGGACAAAACGGCCGGTAGGGACTTCCTCAGAGAATGACAACAACAGGTTCTGTTCTGTTTGCATATTCTGACTCTTGTCACAGAGTACTTCCCATGTGTTGTTATCATGTGATGCCTCCACTATATAGCGGCGAGCCGCTTCATCGGGGAAATGCAGTTGGATTTCCTTTAATTGCAAGCCCTTTTCCGTATTAACTGTCCAGAAAGGCGATTTATCCTCCGCTGAAGCCTTCCAATAAGTCCGAATATTTCCATCGGAAGCCATGCCGGGAGTATGTTCATTTGCGTTGCTGCTGGTAATAGTAGGATTGTTTCGCCCGAAAGTTTGTATAACTTCCGTCTTCCCCTCACGTACATAACGTTTATAGGGACGTTCTACTATCGGAGTTACTCCTTCTTTATATTCCTCACCACCCTCAAACGTAATCGTAATCCGTGCCGGTTCCAAACCTTCGGACGTGGCTTCTACTATAGTTTTGCCTGCATAGTAGGAACGCATGGCGATAGCGGCTTGCCCATCCATGATGCGGATGTCGCTGTCAGCCTCAAAACGGATGGAACGTCCTGTTGGGAACTCACCCGGACCAGATACAATACGCAATTCCACGTCGGGCGACTGGCTGACCCATTTGCCCGAAACGTCACATACCGTAACCAACAACTGTACATCGTCCGTGCCGTCCGTTTTTACAATCGTACCACTAGCTTCCAATTTCAGTTTTGCAGCCGCACTATCTATCGGCCATTCCGGTGGAGCAATACCTGCATATTCATTGCGATACCAGTACCAGTAACGTTTTGGAATGCGGAAATAATCGATAATGCCCAACTTGGCCATCATGCTTCCGGCTATGCTGCCGTGGTCAAAAGCACACCAACTAACTTGTCCGCTGCGCCAAGGATACCCTTTCCACCCTTCATTCTGCTTTATGCATCCCCACTTCGCGTTATATTCTCCAGGGCGGTCTGACGAGATTTCGGAACCATATTCGGAAACAATGTTGGGAATGCCCGGATTTTGGAAGTCAGGAATAATGGCCCCGTCACCATTATAGCCTGCCACATCTCCGATATGGTCAATGCGTCCTTCCCCGATAGGACGTTGGGCGCCTCCAATGGCTGCTGGACGTGTCGGATCTAACTGATGAACTCGATTTACCATTTTCCGCAACAATCCGCGCATGCCATCCATAGCCTCCGGGGCGGTGAAGAAGGCTTCATTACACACACTCCACGCCACAATGGACGGATGGTTACGGTGAATGCGTATCATCTCCTCTAATTGCAGCAAGGCACTTTCTTCGAATGCAGCCGTATGAGTTTTATCCACCGGATAGGCACTACTACTCCATGAACCGTCCTCTCCATATCCACCTATGCCCCAAAAAGGAGCTTCCGACCAGAACAGAAGACCCAGTTCATCGCAAGCCTGAACAAAAAACGGAGCATGTGGATAATGTGAGCCACGGATAAAGTTAAATCCGGCCTCCTTTACCATCGCCACATCCCGCCGGGCGGCACTTTCCGTCACAGCGTCTCCCCAACCGGCCTGATCTTGATGCACATTGGCACCTTGAATAACCAAGCGATTACCGTTTAGAAAGAAACCTTTGTCGGCTGTCCATTTGAGCCATCGGAAACCAAACGGGGTTTCCATACAGTCCAGTAACTCATCATCTTTATAGAGCGAACTAACCGCTTTGTACAGGATAGGGGTCTGAGGTGTCCACAGTTTAGGTTCCTGAATCGGTTCTGTCTGTTGCATCCACACCTTACACTCGTTAGCGGCCAATCTTCCCGTGGTTTCCGTTACCGCCACTTCTTCTCCCCATTCATTGAGAATACGCGTTTCCAAGCGGTAGGTTCCCGGTTCATCGCTGTCATTACACAATTCCGTTTCAATTTTTACCGATGAGCTTTTTCCATCCTGTTCCTCTAACTCCGGAGTGGTTACAAACGTACCATACCAAGCAATGTGTACGGGAGTTTTTTTCACTAACCGTACATTGCGATAAATACCTCCACTGAATACATGTTCGCCTGCCCGGGGGGCTACATCCGGTTGCCATAAATTATTTACCCGAACCGCTACCATGTTATCACCAACCTTTGCACAATCAGAGATATTTATTGAGAAGCCCGTATATCCTCCCACATGCCTGCCTGCTAATTTCCCGTTAACAAAAACTTCCGCATCTTGGAACACACCGTCAAACTCCAAGAAGAGCTTTTTCGTCAAATCCTTTTCATCCAGTTGCAAATGTTTCCGATACCACCCATACCCCACATAGAAATCTTTTGCCATAAAGTAGGGTATGCTGAAAGAATGAGGAATACCAATGTTTTCCCAACAGCTGTCATCATAATCTACTTGTTCAGCTCCTGTGTAATCGCCTTGGGCGTACTTCCAAGTATTATTGATGTTGGTTGTTTCGCGGGGAGTCTCACTGAGAATTGTACAAGCTGTTTGAAAGCACAGTACATGTACTAGCAAACAAATGATACAAATGGTTCTCATTATATATAATTGAATATTTCTTTTATACATAAATCCAACATTTAGATGAATGTAAATCTTTTTAAAACTTCACCAAGATTCGGAAAACCTTAGACGGTTCATCCGCCCATTGCTGTAACGCTTTCCCGGCTTGTTCAAGGGAGACCTCACGGGTAACGAGCTTGTCCACCGGGCAGCGTCCTTGTTGCAAATAACGGACCACGGCGCGAAAATCTTCCGGTAATGCGTTTCTCGAACCACGTATGTCCAACTCCTTCTGTACGAACAACTTCGTCTGGAAAGAGACATCGCTTTTGGCATATCCGATATACACTACACGTCCGGTGAAGGATACTTCCTGAACGGCCATGACGTATGTCGGCGCACTGCCCACAGCCTCAATCACTACGTCCGGGCCTAAGCCTCCGGTGTATTCCATCAGCCGGGCATGCACGTCCTCCGTTTTGGAATTGAGAAGGCAGGTAGCCCCCAAGGAACGCGCCACCTCAAGCTTTTCGTCATCCAAATCCACGGCAATCACCTTTGCCCCTCTCAGGGCTGCACGGACAATAGCCCCCAAGCCAATCATGCCGCAGCCGATGACCATGACCGTGTCTATGTCCGTAATTTGAGCACGCGACACGGCATGGAAGCCCACGCTCATGGGTTCCACTAAAGCACAGTCGCGGGCGGAAAGCCCGTCGGCCGTTACGACTTTCTGCCAAGGCACGGCCACGAATTCCGTCATGGTGCCATCCCGTTGTACGCCAAAAGTCTCGTTATGTTCACAAGCATTGACTCGCCCGTTGCGGCAAGCGGCACACTTGCCGCAATTCGTGTAAGGATTGACGGTGACATTCTGTCCCGGGCGCAGAAAGTCGGGGACATCCGTGCCCACAGCTTCTATCGTAGCGCCCACTTCATGGCCGGGGATGACAGGCATCCGTACCATCGGGTTCCGCCCCAAATAGGTGTTGAGGTCTGAGCCGCAGAAACCCACATAACGGATACGTAACAATACTTCGCCCGTCCGGCAGGCAGGCGCTTCTATTTCCTTTAAAGCCGTATGAAGCGGCGATATAATCTGAAATGCTTTCATTCTGACATGTTTTTAATATAAGGTAATATGGGCAAGGCACCGAAGCCGTAGAAAGTTTTTGCATTGCCTCCCAAGAACAGGGATTTTTCCTCATCGCTCAGCTCATTGCTCTTTACAACAAAGTCGTAGGACATGCGATAGGTTATCGCCGTGATGGTGCGCGGATAGTCCGATCCCCACATCAATTTTTCCATCCCGACGAGTCCGGCAGCTTCCCGGATGGCACGCACGGCTCCTTTGAAAGGATAAAACTCATCGTTGAAAAGCCATGTGATGCCACCGGACTCTATGAATACGTTGGGATAACGTGCCAATTTGATTTGTTCCATCCAACCGGGAAAAGTCACCATCCCGAAATGTCCGATGGCAATCTTCAGATCCGGGCATTCCGTAATCACGTCTCTCAACTCCTCCACTTGGGTGTCGCCTTCCAACATGTCTATCGACAGGATGATCCGGTGTCCCTCCATGAGGTGGAACATGGCCATCATTTCGTCGCCGTTCAACGGAATCCTGCCTGTGGACAAAACCAAGCGGTTGGCCGGAACCTTGATGGCCTTGAATCCTTTTCCTATCAGTTCATTGGCCTGCGCCAGAAATCCCGGTTTGCGGAACTCGCACAAACCGCATACCAAAAAGCGATTCGGGTAACGGGCCTGTACGTCCATCAGGTAATCGTTCTGTATGCCGTCGATATATTCTTGTGTGACCACGGCGGCACTGACTTGCGCATAGTCCATGTTAGAGAGGAACACTTCAGCCGTGTTTCTTCCGTCCGTCATAAAAGGCGGGAGCATTTGCCGGACTTCTCCCATGAAAAGCGATTTGCCTCCCGAGAGGGTGCGGATGGGCAGCCCGTCGACTTCGGTATCTTGTCTGAGCCATAAATGGGAATGGGCATCAATGATTGTATATTCCATCTCTTTCCGGTTTTATGTGTTTTTCCACGTTACACGTTGTTGGTCTCCGATGATTTCTTTCACTTTGGCTACCAAATTCCAATCTATCGGCTCCTCGATATATTGTATATTCTTGAGCACGTTGTCCGGATTGGCAGAACTGAAAAGGGTGGTACCAATACGAGGATTGCTGACCGAAAACTGAATCGCTAACTTTTCTATAGGATAACCCTGTGACAGACAATAGTCCGAGGCTTTGCGGCAAGCTTCGACCAATGCATCCGGAGCCGGATGCCATTCCGGTACACCACGCTGCGACAACAACCCCATAGAGAATGGAGATGCGTTGATGACTCCGATTCCTTTTGCCTCGAAGTAATCCAAGAAATCGGCTAACCGGTCATCGTTTAACGAATAATGGCAAAAATTGAGCACGCTTTCCACTGTCCCCTCCGGCACACGGTCGATGACCCATTTCAGGTTTTCGAGCTGTAGGTCGGTGATTCCTACATGGCCAACGAGTCCTTTCTCCCGTAGTTCCACCAATGTCGGCAAGGTCTCGTTTATTACTTGGGAAAGATCTGCAAACTCTATGTCATGCACATTAATAAGGTCGATGTAGTCCACATGTAGCCGTTCCATGCTTTCAAAAACGCTTTCCCGAGTCCTTTGAGCGGAATAGTCCCAAAGGTTCACCCCATTTGCACCGTAACGTCCGACTTTGGTAGACAAAAGGAACGATTCCCGGGGCAATTCCGTCAGAGCCTCTCCCAATACCGTCTCGGCTTTCGTGTGACCGTAATAAGGCGACACGTCGATGAAGGTCATACCATGTTCTATCGCCGTAAATACGGCACGAATCGCTTCTGCTTCGCTGACAGAGCGAAACACACCTCCCAATGAAGAGGCACCAAAACTCAATACGGGCACTTTCATTCCCGTTTTTCCTAAATATGAATATTTCATAATAGAATCTTTTTTATTGATGTCATTTCTTTCATCATGTTGTTTGCACCATAAATAGCTTATGCAAAAGTAGGTGAAAACATATTGTTCTTATTGGACTTTATAGCCTTTAATAAGAACAATATCGGCTAAATCTTATAGGACAAAACTGTTTTATGATAATTTAACTGTCGGGGGGCAAAATAATGAATATTATTACCATCTTTGAATTCATTTTATACGCCATGGAATTTAACATAGACAATTTTCACCCTTTTGTCCTTAATGTGGGACTGGCCCTGCATAATGCAGATTGGAATTGGAAAAACGTGAGCAGCCCTTTTGCTCGCCTTTATTATGTCATAGAAGGTACGGCCAAAGTCATATTGCCCGACCATACCGTGCAGCTTCGCGAAGGGCACATGTACTTTATTCCCGCATTTACTACGCACAGTTATGAATGCACCTCATCTTTTGCCCATTACTATGCCCACATTTATGAAGACCCTCAGGCCAAAAGCTTGTTCTTGGAAGATTGGATCCTGCCGGAGGAAATCCAGGCCGGTTCCCTTGAACGTTCTATCTTCCAGGAACTATACTCCTTGAATCCGACGATGAAGTTGAGCAAATCCGATCCCACTACTTATGACAACAGTTCCACATTGGCATCCAACTTATTAAAGAACAAACAGAGACCGCTTTATAACAAAATGATTTCGCGCGGTATTGTCTACCAATTGCTTGCCCCCTTTTTCAGGACGGCTCATCTTAAATCCGTGGTGACGGACGACCGGATAAGAAAAGCCATCACCTATATCCGCAATCACATTTCGGACGACCTCTGCATCGACAAAGTGGCAGAAACATTATGTGTATCTAAAAACTACTTTATCCGTATCTTCAAAAAGGAAACGGGAACGACTCCTGCCAATTTCATCATTCAACGCAAAATAGAAAAAGCTCAGTTATTGCTTGTCACGAACGACCTTCCGGTAAAACAAACTTCCTATCTGGTCGGTTTCGAGGACTTCTCTTATTTCAACAGGGTTTTCAAGAAGATTACCGGCATGACACCTAACGAATACCGCAGGGAAGCCAAATCGCAATCGGCAACTGACGGAAAATACAAACCCCATGAAAAGAACCCGAATTTGGAATAGGGAATACAAAAAGCCGTTTCTACTTGAAACGGCTTTCTTGTCAAGAGGTTCCCAGCAGATTCGAACTGCTGTGGACGGTTTTGCAGACCGCTACCTAACCACTCGGTCAGGGAACCAACATCTTTGCATCTTGGAAGAGGTTCCCAGCAGATTCGAACTGCTGTGGACGGTTTTGCAGACCGCTACCTAACCACTCGGTCAGGGAACCATTTCCGTTTTGCGTTGCAAAGGTACAACTTTTTTTGAAAACCGCAATTATTTATGCGCATTTTCCTCTTTTTTGGTGCAGTTTCTCCGTTTTTCTTTCCTTGTAGGTCGTTTCAACCCCCTCAATTTACAGTCTGCCGTACAACTTGCACATGCCGACGAGTCTTCCGGATGACGTATGAACTGGTAAACGCGCCTTCCCACCCAACAGAAAGCCACCACGATAATGAAATAAGCTATATATTCATGCCACATAAGTCGAACCATATAAAATGTATCGGACAAAAATAATGTAAAAACGGATAACGGAATAAGCCATGGGGAACAAATTCCGTCTTTTTACCTTATATTATGAAAAAGAGAACAGGGAACGACAGAATAAAATACTTCTATCGCTAATTTTTAAGGCTTATTTGTTATCTTTGCATACTCCTGCAACGGGTTTGTTTGTTTTAGACAAGAGGATATGGTGAAGGAAGAATTTTTTTATGACAGTGTCATGTCGTGTATCCGGGAGCACCAGTTGGTTGGACCGGATGACAAGATACTTGTGGCCTTGAGTGGAGGAGCCGATTCCGTGGCTTTGCTATTGGTGCTGCAACAGGCCGGTTTCCATTGCGAAGCCGTGCACTGTAATTTTCATCTGCGCGGGGAGGAGTCCGACCGTGATGAGAAATTCGTGCGCGATTTATGCCGTTCACGGTCCATACGTTTGCATACGAAAGATTTCGACACGGCGGCGTACGCCCGTCAAAAAGGTATCAGCATAGAAATGGCCGCACGTGAATTGCGTTATGGATATTTTGAAGAGCTTCGTGCAGACTGGCGGTTTGATAAAATTGCTGTGGCACACCATCGTGACGACAACGTGGAAACACTGTTGTTGCATCTGGTCCGCGGCACGGGGCTGAAAGGCTTGACGGGCATGCGCTACCATAACGGTTATGTCATACGCCCGATGTTGGACACGAACCGGAAAGAAATCGAACGATATTTGGCCGGGAAAGGACAGCCTTACGTCACGGACAGCACGAACTTGGAAACGGAAGCCGTCCGTAACAAAATCCGTCTGGAGTTCTTGCCGATGCTGAAAACCGTGAACCCGTCCATCCTCGACACCTTACAAGGCACGATACGCCATCTGGAAGATGCCTATACCTTATATAATATGGCCGTAGAGGATTTGAAGGCGCGTATATGCCGGAATGACCGTATCGACATACAAGCCTTGAAGGCTGTTCCTGCCGCGCGCACCGTGCTCTTTGAACTGCTGTCCGCGTACGGTTTCAACAGCGTGCAGGCGGAAGAGATTTTCGACCACTTGGATGGTTGTTCCGGAAAAGTTTATGAAAGCCATGAATGGCGGTTGCTTCGGGACCGAAAAACGCTTGTGCTTAGCCGTAAAGACGAACAATACAAGTGTTTGTGCCATGTCCTTCCATTGGAAGGATGTGTGAAAGTAACACAAGACCTTACCTTCCTCATTCGCAGGGTGCATTATGACCGGCATTTTACGATACCTCGAAGCAAGGATACGGTGTGCCTGGACCTGGACAAAATAGAATATCCCATAACGGTGAGGCTCGTGCAAGAAGGGGACCGTTTTGTCCCTTTCGGCATGACGGGGCAGAAATTGGTAAGCGACTACCTGACAAACTGCCTGAAAAACCTGTTTGAAAAAGAAAGGCAGTTAGTCGTATGTAGCGGAGAGCACATCGCTTGGTTGGTCAACGAACGGAGCGACAACCGTTTCCGGATAGATGACAAGACGAACCATGTACTCATCATACAATGCCAAAGAACCCCGCAGGCCTCATAAAGTTTTGAAAACCGAAATACCATAAAACAGAATATGCTTTCCATTTTGATTCCGACGTATAACTACGTGTGCGTTAAATTGGTGACCGACTTGCAACAACAGGCTGAAAGACTGGAATGCCCTTACGAAATATTAGTGGCTGACGATGCTTCGGAGGAAGCCTTTAAGCGTGAAAACCGTAAAATCAACGGCATTCCCGGCTGTAAATATATCGAATTACAAGAAAACGTGGGTCGTTCGCGTATCCGCAATATCTTGGGGCACCTCGCCCGATATGACTACCTTATTTTTATGGATTGTGATGCGTCGGTGGTCGGTAGCGACTTCCTGTCCCGGTACATGGCTGTGCGTAATGCGGCTGAAGTCGTTTACGGAGGCTTGGTGCATCCGGAACAGCTTCCGTCACCAGAGGTTTCTTTGGCATATCTTTACGAAAAAAACGCCGAACCTCACTTCACTGCCGAAAAACGGGCTTTGCACCCCTACAAAGTCTTCCGCACGTTTAATTTCATGATTCTCCGCGAAACGTTCCTCAAACATCCTTTTGATGAAACCATCACGCACTACGGGCATGAAGACACTTTATTCGGATTGGCATTAAAAAAAGAAGGCATCAAAATCCTGCATATCGACAATCCTTTGATGAACTGTGGCTTAGATACGAACCTCAACGTGTTGCGAAAGACGGAGGAGTCATTACGGACGCTCTATGTGCACCGCAAGAAGTTGGAGGGGTCTTCGGAGATGCTGCGCCTGTACGGCATTCTCCAACGATTGCATCTTGTTTCTTTTGTATTCCTGTTGTTTCGCCTGTGCGAACCGATGTTACGACGGAACTTGTATGGCAGGCATCCCAACCTGTATTTCTTTGCCTTTTATAAAATAGGCTATTATTGCAACTTTGCTAAGGGAGGGAAATAAAAAAAGAACCGGACTCCATAAGGGTTACAGGAGTCCGGTTCTTTTTCAGTCTTATTCTCGACAATTCGTATTTCTTAATAAGCAAACAAAGGATAACCTGCCATCACTTCGTTCACCTGCTTGCGCACATCGGCAATGACATTCTCATCTTCCGGCGCATTCAATACCTTTTCTATCAACTCGGCAACCAGTACCATCAAATCTTCTTTTGCCCCACGTGTCGTAATGGCCGGCGTACCTAAACGGATGCCGGAAGTCTGGAACGCACTGCGGCTGTCGAACGGCACCATGTTCTTGTTCACCGTAATGTCGGCTGCTACCAAGGCTTTTTCGGCCACCTTGCCCGTCAAGTCGGGATATTTGCTACGCAAGTCCACCAACATGGAGTGGTTGTCTGTTCCGCCACTTACGATGTCGAAACCGCGTTTCATCAGTTCATCGGCCAAAACCTTGGCATTCTTCTGTACCTGTTTGGCCCATTCCTTGAATTCGGGTTGCAACGCCTCGTTGAAAGCCACGGCCTTGGCGGCAATCACATGCTCCAACGGGCCACCCTGGATACCGGGGAAAACGGCACTGTTGAGCAGTTGGCTCATTTTCTTCACCTCGCCTTTCGGAGTCTTCAATCCCCAAGGGTTGTCGAAGTCTTTACCCATCAGGATGATACCCCCGCGCGGACCTCTTAATGTCTTGTGGGTGGTAGAAGTCACGATATGGGCATACTTTACCGGATTCTCCAACAGTCCGGCTGCAATCAAACCGGCCGGATGTGCCATGTCTACCATGAATATGGCACCAACCTTGTCGGCAATCTCACGCATGCGGGCATAATCCCACTCGCGGCTGTAAGCCGAACCGCCGCCGATAATCATTTTCGGGCGATGTTCAAGAGCCAGTTTCTCCATCTCGTCGTAATCCACACGGCCGGTTTCCTTGTTGAGGTTGTAACCGATGGCATGGTAGAGGATACCGGAAGTATTCACAGCCGAACCATGGGACAAATGGCCTCCGTGGTCCAGATTCAAGCCCATGAAGGTGTCACCCGGCTTCAGGCATGCCAAAAATACCGCAGCATTGGCCTGCGCTCCCGAGTGGGGCTGCACATTGGCGTACTCGGCACCGAACAGTTTGCATACCCGTTCGATGGCCAAGCTCTCCACTTCGTCCACCACCTGGCAGCCTCCGTAGTACCTCTTTCCCGGATATCCCTCGGCGTACTTGTTCGTCAGCCAAGACCCCATGGCTTTCATCACTTCGTCGCTCACGAAATTCTCCGATGCGATGAGTTCGATTCCTTTGAGCTGCCGTTGGTGCTCTTTTTCAATCAAATCAAATACTGTTGTGTCTGTTTTCATTTTTATTGACTTTAAATAATTGGATTTCATTCTTTCTTTTTCTCCACGCTCCAACCGAATTTACCGATTTTCCTGCCCAAGCCATAGTAAGCCCCGTGGAGGTAAACCAAAGGGTGACTGGCGTCCAGGCTCCATTTCCCGCTCTGCTCGTCCAAATAACGCTCATCGGCTTTCACATTCAGTACTTCCGCGATGAACATGTCATGCGACCCTAAAGATACAACCTCTTTCACACGGCACTCTATGTTCAGCGGCGATTCCTCCACGATGGGGGCTGCCACCATGCGGGCCTTTCCCGGAGTGAGCTTCATTTCCTCGAATTTACGGTAATCGCGCCCCGAACGCACGCCGCACCAATCCGTGGCGTACGCCATGTCTTCGGTAGTCAGGTTGAGGACAAACTCCATGCTTTGCTTGATAAGCGCGTAAGAATGCCGTTCCGGTCGTACGGAGATGTAGCACATGGCCGGATTGGTGCAAATGGTTCCTGCCCACGCCACGGTGAACAAATTATAATCCTCCGGCGTGCTGCCACAACTGACCAACAAGGCGGGCAGGGGATAAATCATAGTTCCGGGTTTCCAGTCTTGCTTCATAGCCCAAAGGGTTACACCAGTTTAACGTGGTCCAAATCCACCTCTTTATTACAATAATGGCAACGAAGCACACCTTCCTTGCCCGGTACGGCATGAAAATATGTTTTCATCGGTTCGTTGTTCGTAATGCACTTGGGATTGGCACACTTCACGATACCTTTCAGTTCTTCGGGCAAAACGACTTCCTTTTTCTCCACGACCTCATAGTCCTTTATAATACATAAGGTCACGTTCGGGCTCACCACGGCCAACTGGTTCAGTTCTTCGTCCGAGAAAAACTTGCCCGCAATTTTGATGATGCTCTTATGTCCCATTTTCTTGCTCTTCAAGTTGTAGCCCACAGTAATGGAAGTCTTCATCTGTTCGAGGTGGAGCAAGTTGACCACCTCAAAGAGCTTGCTGGATGGAATATGGTCTATCACCGTACCGCTTTCAAGCGCGGCCACCAAAAGTTCTTGTCTCTTCATTGTATGCTTACGGTATTTTAGTCAATAATCGTCCGGTCGTTCATCACATCGTCCAAGGTCAGCCCCAAGGCGTCGCATATCAAAGCCTGCCGCGCAAACAGGCCGTTGTGGGCCTGCTCGAAATAATAAGCGTGCGGGTCATCGTCGATGGCGTACTCGATTTCGTTCACGCGGGGGAGCGGATGCAAGATACGCATATTGTCCTTGGCTTTCTTCAACATGGAAAGTTTGAGCAGATAGAGGTCCTTCACCCGTTCATACTCCATCAGGTCGGTAAACCGCTCCTTTTGTACACGGGTCATGTAGAGAATGTCCGCCCCGGCAATGGTATCGGCGGTAAAGTCCGTGTGTTCCACATATTTTATATGATGAATGTCGCAATACTGCTTGTACACGTCCGGCATCTTCAGCTCTTCGGGGGCAATGAAATGAAACGTAGGGTTGAAATGACGCATGGCCATCAGCAAAGAGTGTACAGTGCGTCCGTATTTCAAATCACCAACCATATAAATTTGCAAGTTGTCAAGCGTGCCTTGCGTCTTATAAATGGAATAAAGGTCCAACATGGTCTGCGAAGGATGTTGGTTGGCCCCGTCACCCGCATTGATAATGGGCACCGGAGACACCTCGGAAGCATAACGGGCCGCCCCCTCCAGATAATGCCGCATGACAATCAAATCGGCATAATTGCTTACCATCATGATGGTGTCTTTCAGGGTTTCGCCCTTGGTGGAACTGGTCACTTTCGGGTCGGTAAACCCTATGACGCGCGCTCCCAAACGGTTAGCTGCCGTTTCAAAACTCAACCGTGTCCTCGTAGACGGTTCAAAAAACAAAGTAGCCACGACTTTACCCTCCAACAGCTTGCGGTTGGTATGTTTCTCAAATTCTCCGGCCATTCTGAGCAGATACATGATCTTTTCCTTGGAATGGTCTGCAATAGTCACCAAACTCCTGTTTTCCATTTCGGATTTCTTTTTGCTTATATATAGAATTTCTTCAGCTTTCAAAGTTACATAAAAAAAGTGGAACGAGAGAGGAGTGCGCATCATTTCGTTAACTTTTCCACAAATAAACAGCCTATTATAAAGTTTATTTGTAATTTTGCACTTTGCCACTTTGATAAATGAAAGAAAAAGATTTATGAGGAAGAAGTTTGTAATCACTTTGTGGGTGATTTTGTTTCTTTGCGTCAGTGCAGTTTCCTTGGCTTTTTACGCCATCTGGCACGGATGGATTGGATACATGCCGAACTTATATCAATTAGAAAACCCCGTCAACAAATACGCGTCACAGGCCGTTTCGGCCGACGGCAAACTTCTGGGTACCTGGTCGTACAGCCGGGCCAACCGTATTTTCGTGGGCTTCGACGACCTTTCCCCTTGGTTGGTCAAGGCGTTGGTGGCCACGGAAGACGAGCGCTTTTATGATCATTCGGGCATCGACTACCGTGCTTTGGCGCGGGCCGTGGTAAAGCGTGGTATCCTTGGGCAAAGCAATGCCGGGGGAGGAAGTACCATTACGCAGCAACTGGCCAAACAACTTTATAGCGACGTGGCGCAGAGCACGATGGAGCGTGCCTTGCAGAAACCCATAGAGTGGGTGATTGCAGTCAAGTTGGAACGGTACTATACCAAGGAGGAAATCATCACCATGTACCTCAACTATTTCGACTTCCTGCATAATGCCGTGGGCATCAAGACGGCATCCCGCACATACTTCAACAAAGAACCGCAGAACCTTTCGGTATGTGAGGCGGCGACGCTTATCGGCATGTGCAAAAACCCGTCTTATTTCAATCCGGTGCGGAAACCGGAACGTTGCCGTGAGCGACGCAACGTGGTACTGGACCAGATGGTCAAGGCCGGTTATTTGAGCAAGGCAGATGCCGAGCTGCACAAGTTGGAACCCATCGGGCTGCGTTTCCACCGCGTGGACCACAAAGAAGGACTGGCCACTTACCTGCGCGAACGGCTGCGCACGATGCTGATGGCCAAAGAACCCGACCGAAGCGATTATGCTTCATGGCAAGACCAAAAATATTATGAGGATTCGTTGGCATGGGAAACCGACCCTTTATACGGGTGGTGCAACAAGAACCGGAAAAAGGACGGTACGCCTTATAACCTATATACGGACGGCCTGAAAATCTACACCACCATCGACTCACGCATGCAACAATATGCGGAAGAAAGCGTGGAAGAGCATGTGGCCGGTTACCTGCAGCCCATCTTCGACAAAGAAAAACGTCACCAGACGACACGTCCGTTCTCCAACCAACTTTCTACTAAGGAGGTGGAAAAAATCATGCGCCGTTCGATGGAACAAAGCGAGCGCTATATCACCATGAAGAAAAACGGAGCTAGCGAAGAAGACATCAAAAAGTCGTTCAACACGCCACAAGAAATGACCGTTTTCTCTTACCACGGCGAAGTGGATACCATCATGACACCAATGGATTCCATCCGCTATTACAAAAGTTTCCTGCGTGCAGGATTCATGTGCATGGACACCCGCACGGGATACGTGAAAGCCTACGTGGGCGGACCGGATTACCGCTATTTCCAATACGACATGGCCGGAGTGGGCCGACGCCAGGTCGGGTCTACCGTCAAACCATTCCTCTATACGCTAGCCATGGAAAACGGCATGTCGCCCTGCGACCTTGCGCCGAACGTGCAACAGACGTATATCGTGGCCGGAAAGCCTTGGACTCCCCGCAACGGCAGCCGCTCCCGATACGGGGAAATGGTTACGTTGAAATGGGGACTGGCCCAGTCTAACAACTGGATTTCTGCCTACCTGATGAGCCGCCTCAGTCCGTCGGCCTTGGTACGGCTGATTCACGAGTTCGGCGTGCTCAACCGCGACATCCATCCTTCCATGTCGCTGTGCCTCGGTCCTTGTGAAATCTCCGTGGCAGAGATGGTCAGTTCATATACCGCCTTTGCCAACCGCGGCATCCGCACGGCTCCCCTTTTCGTGTCGCGGATAGAAGACAACGAAGGGAATGTGGTAGGGGAGTTCCAACCCCGCATGACGGAAGTCATCAGCGAGGAAAGCGCTTATAAAATGATTATCATGCTGCAAGGCGTAATGAACGGAGGTACGGGCGGACGCATGCGTTTCCGTTACCATGTCAACGCAGACATGGGAGGCAAGACGGGAACCACCAACCGGAACTCCGACGGTTGGTTCGTATGCTTCACGCCGTCGCTTTCCGCCGGTTGTTGGGTGGGCGGCGAAGACCGCGACATCCATTTCAACAGCATGACGTACGGGCAGGGAGCCTCTTCGGCTTTGCCCGTCTGCGCCTATTTCTTCCAAAAGGTATATAAAGACAAAGACTTGGGATATTCCCCCGACGAGAAGTTCAGCATTCCCGAAGGGTTCGACCCTTGCCAGGACACCATCCTGACAGAAGAGGCACCGGTGGAGGAATATGGCGGCATCGACGAGGTTTTTGAATAAGCCATGGCATGCGGACAAAGTGTCACCAAAAACCTTAAAAAAGAAGCATAAAGTCATTCCTAAAGACGCAAATCATGAAGACGGCCCCGAAGGCGAAGCATGGAAAAAAGCTTCCCTTTCGGGGCCGTCCGATTATGATGCCGTTGTCAGAGAGGCGACAACCGGAGTTTTTTTCGTTTTTTCGTGGCAAGAATCAATTCATTCTGCGCCAAACGGAAAATCGTTCGGCTGAAAGCGATTTTTCACTTGGCGCAGATTGGAAAACGCACGTCCGAATATCAAAGCGAAGACCTGCTCCACGGCCTTTTTTACCGGCTTTTTCTGCGCATGGCGAATTTATTAGCTCTTATTCGTCCGACAAGGGCACTGCGGCATCCTGTACCCGGAAAGTCCCAACCGGCTTACTCGGAACGGCTCACCATGCGGCAAGACGCACTACCAGTCCTAGCCAAATGACAGGCACGACCACGTTTTTCTTTCTTTTTGAATCGGGCAAAACTCGCGAGAATCGCTCAAAATCTTCGTAGGCTTGCCCTGCCCACATGCACGCGATTCTCGTGTGGCCGGATTTGACATTCTGACAATATGCCAATGGTCATTCATCCAAAATTTCAAAACGAACCGACATGGAATAATGGTTCTTAATCGTTCGAAAGCCATCGAAAGAAGCCGCGTCGGAAGAACTTACGTTGCTTTGTGCCGTGAACATGGGAGAAAGGCCGTTGTTTCCATTTTCAATGATGCGTTCCACTCCTCCAAGTTTTTGGCCCAATGCCTCAACCAAATAAGCGGCTTTCTTCCGGGCGGCCATCAAGGCGGCTATTTTCCCTTTTTGATGGTAAAGCTGCATGTCTTTGTTCTTCAACTCACCGATGCGCATCGTATGGATGCCTTTGGTGTCCACATGCCGGACAATGCGGTCGATTTGCTTGAAGTCGGTCAGCGTGAGGTCAAACCGCTTGGAAACGAGGAACTCCCGTCCGCTCTCGCGCCAATAGTCACCGATTTCCTGTGTGCGCACGGCTTCGTCCGGGACACCGGCTTCCCGGAGTGTTTTCCGCAACCCTTCCTCTATCCGGGCCAAGGGTACCTTCGTACGGTAATCTTCCTCTTTGGATTTGCCGTCGAATTCTTCGGCAAAATATTCCTTGATTTCGATGATGTAATGTATCTCATCCGGTACGATTTCCACCTCGGAAGTACCGGTCACTTCAATGTAACGCCCTTCGTCAGTAACGGCCTGCACCACGCCCCATGCCCAACCGGCCAGGAGCAGCATGAATAAAAGTCTTGTTCTCATACGCTTTTTTGTTTTTATGATTTGAAATATACGTAGGCATTCCGTCCTTCAGGAAAAGGCCAGTTCCGCTACCCCCTCGCGGACATAACCCCGCTGCCAGTCCTCCGGTTTGAGTAATTCCCCGTCGTAACACAGCAGGTCGATGTCTATTTTCACGATGCCTCGCGACTTATCGTCCGGTGTACGCCCATGGTCACGTTCTATCTTTTTCAGGCATTCGCGGACTTGCGATGCCGTGAGCGGAGTAGTAAAACAAGCCACCTGATTGTAAAACATGCGGGGCGAATCGAAGGCCACAGGGGCAGTCCGCACCAAGCGACTGAACACGATGCCGGGAAACGACATGCGCAAGTCGGACTGCGCTGCCAAAAGCCGTGCCGCCGTGCATTCATTGCTGCCCAATCCTATGAAACATTTCTTCATCCGTTCTTTTTATCCACAAAAATAGGGAGTTTTACCCTCCCTTACAAAATCTTTTTGTATTTTTGTATGGTATACTTTATTAATAGCTAAAAAATGAATTACATAGGGATTATTCCGGCACGATATGCTTCCACGAGATTTCCGGGCAAGCCTTTGGCCATGTTGGGCGGCAAGACTGTCATCCAACAGGTGTACGAGCAAGTGGCCGGCGCGGTGGACGATGTGCTCGTGGCCACCGATGACGAACGGATTCTCAAGGCTGTAGAAGGATTCGGCGGCAAGGCCGTCATGACCCGCGCAGACCACAAGAGCGGCACGGACCGCTGCTATGAGGCTTACGTATCGCAGGGCAAACCATACGACGTGGTCGTCAACATCCAGGGCGACGAACCTTTCATCCAACCGCAGCAGTTGGATGCCGTAAAGGCTTGTTTTGAAGACCCGCAAACGGAAATCGCCACCTTGGTGAAGCCTTTCACGTCAGCCGACGGTTGGTCTGCCTTGGAAAACGTCAACTCGCCCAAAGTGGTGGTCAACCGCCGGATGCAGGCCCTTTATTTCAGCCGTTCCATCATTCCTTACCAACGCAACAAGGATAAAACGGAGTGGCTGAAGGGGCATGTGTATTACAAGCATATCGGCTTGTATGCTTACAAGGCCGATGTGTTGAAAGAACTCACCTCCCTGCCGCAATCACCGTTGGAGCTGGCCGAATCGTTGGAACAATTACGGTGGTTGGAAAACGGTTACACCATCAAGGTGGGCACCAGTGAAATAGAAACCATCGGCATCGACACGCCGGCCGACCTCGAAGCGGCCGAAGCTTTCCTGAAGAACAGGAGCAAACGATAACACATTCAAATACATACAATACGGCAATGGGATTGAAACACAAACTCTTCGGCATAGTTTTGTTATGGCCTGCCCTGCAAGGCTACGCCCAAGAAATCAAAATAGGAAATTATACTTTTAAAGACGGTGCGGAATACCAGGGGGAACTGTTCAAAGGCAAACCCTACGGCAAAGGCATTACCCACTTCAAAAACGGGGACTCTTACGAAGGCGAATACGTGAAAGGCAAACGCCAAGGATACGGCGTGTATAAATTTCCTGACGGAGAAAAATACGAAGGCGAATGGTTTCAAGACCAACAACACGGGCATGGCATATATTATTTCATGAACAACAATAAATACGAAGGCTTGTGGTTCCGCGACTTCCAACAGGGACAGGGCACCATGTACTATTACAACGGAGACGTGTATAAAGGTAATTGGGAAGCCGACAAGCGGGAAGGTTACGGGGAATATAAATACGCCAACGGGGCATTCTACCGGGGAGAATGGAGCAATGACCAAAAAAACGGCAAAGGCATCTTCGACTGGAACGACGGTTCATGGTACGACGGCATGTGGAAAGACAACCAACGCAACGGCAAAGGTACGTTCAACTATGCCGACGGGGACAAATATACCGGAGAATGGGTGGACGACGTGCAGCACGGGAAGGGAGTGTACAAATTCCACAATGGCGACCAATATGAAGGCGGTTACGTACAGGGCGAACGTACCGGTGAAGGCATTTTCACTTTTGCCAACGGCAACAAGTACGTCGGCCAGTTCAAGAACGGATTCCAAGACGGTAAAGGCACGTTCACGTGGCACAACGGCGCATCGTACACCGGCATGTGGAAAGCCAACAAACGCGACGGACAGGGAAAATACGTGTGGAGCAACGGCGACACCTACGAAGGGAACTGGAAAGACGGACAAATGGACGGGGAAGGCATCTTGCGTATGACAGACGGCTCGAAGTTCAAGGGAATGTTCAAGAACGGAGAGAAGAACGGCCCCGGCATCATGGAGGATGAAAACGGTATGCGCTTCGAAGGAAACTTCAAGGACAATGAGAAAGACGGCCCTTTCGTGATGAAAGACAAGGACGGCAATATAGTCCAAAAAGGAGAGTACAGCCACGGAGTGATAGTAAAATAGGAGGAACATAAATGGACTTGGATTTTCTGACCGAGGAAGTCAAGAAACTGGCCAGACAGACCGGTGAGTTTTTAAAAAAAGAACGGCTTTCTTTTGACCGTAGCCGTGTAGAGCAGAAAGCGGCACATGATTATGTGTCGTACGTGGACAAGACATCTGAAAAACATATCGTGGAGAGGTTGCATGAATTGCTCCCCGAAGCCGGTTTTATTGCCGAAGAAGGGTCCGGTTCGTTGGAAGAACAGGAATATTGTTGGGTGGTGGATCCCTTGGACGGGACGAGCAATTATATTCATGACTGCATGCCGTATTGCGTGAGCATTGCCTTGCGCAACCGTGAGGAAATACTGTTGGGCGTAGTGTACGAGTGCGGCCGTGAAGAACTCTTTTGGGCCAACAAAGACAGTAGGGCTTATTTGAACGGCAAGGAGATATACGTCAGCGACCAAAGTGTGCTCGACCAATCTTTCATTGAATTAGGGTTCCCATATAAAGCAGAGAACTACCGCTCTTTCGCCCTCGGCCTCATACAAGACTTGTACGGCCATGTGGGAGGGCTGCGGCTTATGGGCGCGGCCGCCGCAGAAATCTGCTATATTGCAGCCGGGCGCTTTGAAGCCCGCGTGGAGGCTTTCATAGGGCCATGGGATATTGCGGCGGGGTACATCATCCTGAAACAAGCAGGTGGTAAAATGACTGGATTTGACGGCAATCCTGATTGCCTCGGGGCCAAGGAAGTGTTCGCCTCGAACGGAAAAGTGCATGAAGATCTCTTGAAAGTGCTCCAAAGGCATAAAAAGTTACTGAAAAATGAATGAGATATTCGTACAAACGTCTATATTTGCACCGACAGAACGATAAACCCCTGACATTATGATTATCGATGACATAGCGCACCTGAAAGATTATACCCGTCTTCTCCCTACATTGAAGACGGTCATCGGCTTTTTGGAAAGCCACGATTTGCAAGCTTTACCGGAAGGACGCTTTGAATGGGATGCCGACGGATGCTTCGTAAACGTGCAGACCGTCCCTCCAAAGGCTTCTTCCCAAGCCGTTCTCGAATCGCACAGGAAAATGGTAGACATACAAATACCTCTCACGGGCGATGAAACCATGGGATATTCCCCCTTAAAAGAATTGCAGCCTACACCATACGATGAAACCAAAGACATTTCATTCTATAAAGAGTGCCCTGGAAATTTCGTCACCGTAAAGAAAGGCATGTTTGCCATCTTTTTCCCGCAAGACGCACACGCGCCGGGCGTAACACCGACAGCTTTGAAGAAAGCCGTCTTTAAAATTCCGGTATCGGATGATTGGAACCAACAATAAAAATAACACCTTAATTCTATTCTTATTATGGCAAAATCAACAGTAAAGTCAAGTCCAAAGACTTTGGACATCATTAAAAACGACCCTTGGCTGAAAGATTATGAAGCCGCTATCGTGGGTCGCCACCGGCATGCGGAAGACAAAATCGCAGAACTCACGCAGAATGGGAAATGCTCTTTGTCGGACTTCGCTTCGGGATACTTATATTTCGGCCTGCACCGCACGGCTACGGGGTGGGTGTTCCGCGAATGGGCGCCCCATGCCACCGAAATCTATTTGATAGGCGATTTCAATGATTGGAAGGAATCGCCGAAATACCAGTTGAAAAGGATAAAGGACACCGGCAACTGGGAAATCAAATTGCGCGGCAAAGCCCTCAAGCACGGCGACCTTTACAAGTTGAAAATACATTGGGAAGGCGGATGCGGCGAACGTATTCCGGCATGGTGCCGCCGCGTGGTGCAAGACGAACAGACCAAAATCTTCAGTGCACAGGTCTGGGCACCCGAACAGCCCTACGTATGGAAAAAGAAGACTTTCCGCCCCAATACGGCTCCCTTGCTGATTTATGAATGCCACATCGGCATGGCGCAAGATGCGGAGAAAGTAGGGTCTTACAATGAATTCCGTGAAAACGTGCTGCCCCGCATCGCTGCAGACGGGTACAACTGCATACAAATCATGGCCATACAGGAACATCCTTACTACGGAAGTTTCGGCTACCATGTGTCGAGTTTTTTTGCCGCTTCCAGTCGTTTCGGTACGCCGGAGGAACTAAAGCAGCTCATCGACGAGGCCCATAAAAGGGGCATCGCCGTGATTATGGATATCGTGCACTCCCATGCCGTGAAGAACGAAGTGGAAGGCCTGGGCAACTTTGCCGGTGACCCCTGCCAGTACTTCTATTCGGGCGGACGGCGTGAACACCCTGCTTGGGACAGTTTGTGTTTCGATTATGGCAAGAACGAGGTCATGCACTTCCTATTGTCCAACTGCAAATTCTGGTTGGACGAGTACCATTTCGACGGTTTCCGCTTCGACGGTGTCACGTCTATGCTCTATTACAGCCACGGGTTGGGCGAGGCGTTCTGCAACTATGGGGATTATTTCAACGGGCATGAGGACGACAATGCCATCTGTTATCTGACGTTGGCTAATGTGCTGATTCACGAAGTCAACCCCAAAGCCATTACCATAGCTGAGGAAGTGAGCGGCATGCCGGGATTGGCTGCCCCGTTCAAAATCGGCGGATACGGGTTCGACTACCGCATGGCCATGAACATTCCCGACTATTGGATAAAGACCATCAAGGAAAAGAAGGACGAGGACTGGAAACCCAGCAGCATGTTCTGGGAAGTAACGAACCGACGGGCTGACGAGAAGACCATATCTTATTGTGAAAGCCACGACCAGGCTTTGGTGGGCGACAAGACTATCATTTTCCGCTTGATAGATGCCGACATGTATTGGCACTTCAAAAAAGGAGATGAAAACTACGCTGTAGAACGCGGTATAGCCTTGCATAAAATGATTCGCCTGCTTACGGCTTCCACCATCAACGGCGGTTATCTGAATTTCATGGGTAATGAGTTTGGTCATCCGGAGTGGATTGATTTTCCGCGTGAAGGTAACGGATGGAGTCACAAGTATGCACGGAGACAGTGGAATCTTGTAGACAATAAAGAGTTGTGCTATCATTACTTAGGCGATTTCGACAAAGCAATGCTTGATATTATTGGCAAGGAGAAAAATATCCAGAAATCTCCCGTGACGGAAATCTGGCATAACGATGGCGACCAGGTATTGGCCTATAGCCGTAATGACCTCATATTTGTCTTTAACTTCAGCTATGCCCGTTCGTATACGGATTACGGCTTCATGGTGCCTCAAGGGGCTTACGACGTGGTGCTGAACACTGATGCCCCGGCATTCGGCGGACACGGATTGAATGATGACAGCCTCCGCCACTTGACCAACTTCGACCCGCTTCTGGCCCGGGATGGAAAGGGATGGCTCAAACTCTATCTTCCGGCACGTTCCGCCATGGTACTCCGTCGGGCGCAAGAAGATAAAAAGACGGAAAATGAATAAGAGTAAAAACAAATAAACTGAAACTGGATTCCGGATGTACAAACCGACATATAAGAAAAGAACCGCACGCATGATTTCATGGGTATGCGGTTCTCTTTTCACCTTGTTCTCCCTGCTTTACCTGTTTGTGATGCAGGCTGACTTATTGGCTACCGCACAACATTTGTTGTCGAAAGGGCAGACCGTTTATTCTCCGTTGTGGGGAGCGGTCGTCATTACCCTTCTGCTACTGCTATTGCAGGGAGTTTTTCGGCGGATAATGGTATATCCGTTGCGTTTCCATGCGCTCTATTATTTCCCGTCGTGCGTCGTGTTGGGATTGCTTACGTCCATTGTTCCTCAAACGGGATGGAATGTGCAATTATCCACTAATTGGATATGGCTCACGGTCTGCATTTTTCTGTATATCCTTGTGACATGGACAGCCCTGCATTTCCCGGACCGTAAAAACGGAAAACAGAATGCTTTTTCCTTCCTTTGGGTGAATTTCCTATGGCTTGCGTTGCAGTTCTGCATGGTAAACAGCATAGCCAATACGAAAGATGTATACCACTATCGGCTCAAAGCCGAGAGATGCCTCGTCGAAGGGCAGGACTCATTGGCGTTGCAAGTAGGAGCCAAATCATTACAGGCAGACCGGAGCCTGACTGCCATGAGAATGTTTGCACTAAGCCGTGAGAACCTTTTAGGCGAGAAGCTTTTCGATTTTCCTCAATATAATGGTAGCCAAGGGCTGTTGCCCAGTTTTTCTGATACAACCTACGCTCATGATTGGACAAAGGCCTTATACAAACATTTAGGGGGGAAGCCGGGGAAAAATATGAAAGACAACACTCAGTTTCTCGAGCTTCTGTCACAACGGCCTTCGGCCACTGCTGCCGCAAAAGATTATTTGCTCTGCGCCTATCTGTTGGACAAGAACCTTGATGCTTTTGTCACCGTACTACCACGTTGCCATGAAGTGAACGACAACCTCCCGTTACATTACAAAGAGGCTCTCATTCTATATAACCGTTTGCATACCACTCCGGCCATTACGTACAAAAACAGCGTAATAGAAACAAATCTGAACGACTTCCTCCACTACGGTATGCAATATACCCATGCGACGGAACGCTCGAACCAATGCCGGCGCATGTACGGAAATACGTATTGGTGGTATTATTATTATCAAAAACCTTCTGAATAATCGTAGCTTTATCCCCTATATTCCCGCCATAAATGCCGCAAAGCAATCAGGGGATGATACCATAACATACGCGGACCTGCATATCGCATCACTTTCCGGATGCGTCGCTTCATGTCCGGACGGTAGCAATGTATGGTGCAAAGACGGCACGTACGCTTATCTTTCTGAAAGGAACACCGTGATAGACGTGCACGGGAATAATCCAACATTTCACGGCACTCCGGACATAAAGTCCTGTTGCCTTCCTTGTAGCGACAGTAGAGACGAATCATCAATTCTACCGTACGCTGCTCTTCCTCTATCCGGTTGTTTTTACCCTTGCCCAAAGCCGTTCTTTTCCTTTCTACCTATTCTTTAATGCGAATCAAGGCATTGGCCAAAATAGCTGTGACACCACCGGTCGTGATTCCGGACGAGAATATGTTTCTCACCGTTTCCGGAAGTTGTGAAAGAATCTCGGGCACCAATTCCACACTTAATCCCAAAGAAAAACTCAATGCCATCACCAACGTGGCTTTGCGGTCGATGGTCTGGGCTGCAATAATGCGGATTCCGGCGGAAGCCACTGTGCCGAACATCAACAGCGTGGCACCGCCCAATACAGGTTCAGGCATCAAGGAGAACACCAGACCCACGGCCGGGAAAAGTCCTAGCAAGACAAGGAATCCTGCGATATAATATCCTACGTAACGGCTCGCTACTCCAGTCAACTGTATCATCCCGTTATTTTGGGCAAAGACTGAGTTGGGGAAGGAATTGAACACTCCGGCCAACATGGAATTGAAACCATCGGCCAAAATCCCTCCGGAAGCCCGTTTCACGAACGTCTTTCCCTCTACCGGCTCTCCCGAGATGAGTGAATTGGCCGTGATGTCGCCGTAGGCTTCAATCGCCGTAATCAAATACACCAGTCCCAAAGCGATAAAAGCCGACCAGTCAAAAGACAAGCCGTATTTAAAAGGTACAGGTATATTGAACCCTCCATAACTCTGTACCGAAGAAAAGTCCACCAACCCCATACACCAAGCCACCGCATAACCGATGACAAGTCCGATGACAATCGAGCTCATACGCAAGTAACGGTTCGAGCTCCTGTTGAAGAAAATAATCAGCAACAGAACCAAAGCCGCCAGGCCGACATGTTCAAAGCTGCCGAAAGTCCCGTTACTTTTGGCCACCGCACCGCCTCCGCAGGCCGTAATCCCCACTTTGATAAGGCTCATGCCAATCAGCGTCACGACAATACCGGAAACCAACGGCGTAATGATTTTACGGGTATATTTCAATAAGCGGCTAATCAACATTTCTACTGTAGAGGCCGCCATGCAAGCCCCGAAAATAACGGGAAGACCTCCGGTCAGCCCCGCAGAGATGATAGGACCGATGAAAGAAAAGCTCGTGCCCTGTATGCACAGCAATCCCGTACCGATACCTCCGATTCGCTTGCACTGTATAAACGTGGATACGCCGGAAGCAAACAATGCCATGGAAACCAGAAAACTGGTCGTCTCGATGTCCAACTTCAAAGCTCCGGCTATGATAAGCGGTGGGGTGATGATAGCCACGAAAATGGCCAATAAATGTTGCAGAGCTGCAAATAAAGTTTCGCGTAAAGGCGGCCGATCGTTCAACCCGTATATCAACTCTGTTTTTAATTCGGATTTGTTTGATTCTTCCATTGGTTTCTTCTTGTGTATGTTTGATTTATATGTAGGAAAACAGCCTAACTTCATAATTTGGGCGCAAAGGTACGAAAAAAACAGTAAAGGAAGTATGCCTGTTTCGCTTTCTCCTGATAATTAATAGGCATTTCGAGTCAAATGTTAAAATTTCGAGGTCCAATTAGGTATTTTCATCCCATCATTCGTCCTATATATAAAACTATCTAGAAAACAGTCCGGTCTCGCAGTTATATCGGTTCTGCTGCGTCTTACGGTAAAACTAATAGAACCTTGAATTTCGTTATGAAGAAGAAAGACTTTTTTAAGAGTAGCCCTTTGCGGGATACACGGCGGGGGGTGGCTACTTTTGCCATGGCATTGGCCGTCAGCGGCATGCTTTCCGCGCAAAATTGGATTGATGTAACAGATACGTACATCGTGAACGCAGATTTCTCCACCGGTACGAACGAAGGGTGGGAATCCGGAACCATACTTCCTGCGGTAAATGCAACGTTCCAGAATGCAGAGCTTTACCAATCACAAAATTCGGCCTCCCAAAAAGTCATGGGCCTGAAAGCCGGAAAATACAAATTGGCAGTGCAAGGTTTTTACCGTGCGGGTGGAAATGACAACGGTGCCGGTTATGAAGCCGGGACGGAGGTCATTCAGGCTTACTTGTTTGCCGGGACGGATTCTGTAAAAATGAAATCGCTTTATAGCGAAGCGAAAGATGGGAGCGTGGCAAACCAAAGAAACGGATGGCCGGACGGGATGGAAGGCATGCATGCCTATTGTGAAAAATATCCGGAAAGTTATTGGAACGAACTTACTTTCACCGTGAACGAAGGGAAGGAAATGCTAATGGGTATCGCCATTACCACCAATGCCGGAGGGACATGGACTTGTTGGGACAATTTTAAACTGTACATTGAAGGTACGGCTTTCGATGCTTTTGCCGTAAAGCTCAACAAGTTGGAGTTCCTACAGGATTCTCTTCAGGTCTTGGGGATTACAGCTTCTCAAGAATTGTCATCGATAATCGATAAGTATAAGGAATATAATGCTTCCACCCCTGAAAGCGAAATCGCACAAGCTACCGTCATTATAGAAGAGCATACGGCTTTGGCCCAAACCTTGTGTACCCATGGGGCAACTTTACGTAACAGCATCGCAAGGGCACAGGATATATACGGCAAAATGGAAAGCGGTGTTTATCAGGTTGCAGATGCCGTGAGGGCGGACTTGAAAAATGGAATTGAAGCGGCCCAAAGCATATTACAACTATCTACATTGAACGAAGTGAAAGACGGTGTGGAACAAGGTATTGCCGATATGGAAGCCGCCACGGCGAAAGCCACTACGTTCATCAGTTTGGCATATTCCCTGCAAAAGGCAAAGGATTTGGCCGACAGGATAGGTGGATTGGAAGGCAACGAAGCTTATGCCCAAGTGGAAACTTTGCTCTCCGGTAAGGAAGAAATTACGTATGATGTAGCCGCTGCTGCGACTTCTTCGCTGAATGCAGTATGTCTCCCAGCCATGACAGAGGAATTTTTGGAAGGAGCTTCTGATGAGAATCCGATAGAACTTACCAGTTTCATCACCAATCCCAATATTTACCAAAAAACGTCTGAAATGACACCGCCTGATGGTTGGAAGTGCCAGAAAGGGAGTGCCGATGGAAAATGGTATACCACTCCGGAAGGCACAGGTAACAAAGGATTGATATGTAACAGTTGGACAGGAAGCCGCCTTACGGGATCCAATTACAGCCAACTGATAGGAGGCGATTCGGATGGTGCCGTCAAGCTACCGGACGGCCTGTATACACTGAAAGCCGCCACGTGGACCAATACGGAACCGTCCAGTGTGCATTTGTATGCCTCTACCGACAGTATGGATTTTGCTTTTGCCGAGGTGAATGCTGACAAGGCACTTTATGACAACGCCAGCGAGACATTCGGTACCACGACCGAAGTGTCCAGTTTTGAGGTACGTGACGGTAAACTGTACATCGGTGTCGTTTGCGACGGCCCCGTAACCGGGAACGGAAAGGATTGGAATGCGGATAATTTCCGCCTTTATTACATAAAGAAAGATGTAATCAGTGCCTACCGCGACCGCTTACAAGTCCGTTTGGATTCAGCATATTCAAAGCATGGGGTGATAGTAGAAATAGGAATTGACGACAGCGATACTTATGGAATTGCTTTGGATGAGCAGGAAGGTTATCCGTCATTGATAGGACATGCCACCGTAGAGGAACTTAAAATGGCTATTGAAGACTTGGATGATTTGAATGCAGAAGCTGACAGTATCATAAAGCACTATAAGACCATCACACCGCTGTTAAGCGAAGGTTCTGCTTTGGATGCCCAGATAAGAGACGGGCTTGCATACGCCCAGCCTAAACCTACGGCTGATTTCTCGGTTGCTTTGGAAGACGCTATGGTTTATGCCGAAGACATGAGTTGGGATAACTATTTGGATGAAAGAATCAAGACCAAAATAGAAACCCTTAACGGCTGTATGCAAACTTTAAGAGCCTCCATAGCTTTGTGCTATCCTATGGCCAAAGCCAAAACCTTGGCAGACCAAATCGGTGGTTTGTCTGATAATGAAGCCTATAAGGCTGTGGTGGAATTATTGAAAAACGATGATTTCGACGAAATCGATGCCGACATGAATACGGAGGCTTTGAAGATGGCATGCGTGGAAGCAATGACTCCGGAAGTATTGGCAGGAGTGAGTGTGGATCATCCGTTGGATATGACCAGTTTCATTGTGAACCCGAATGTCTATCAAAACGCGACGGATGAAAACGGTTCCCCTATAAACACCCTCGTCAACGGTTGGGAGTGCACGAGTACTGCGGATTCTCCGGCCAGAACCGACCAGTTATCAGGTGATACATGGCTGAGTTGTTGGAGTTGGTCCGGAAATGCCGCACATAATATCGGCACACCCAATGTTTATTCCCAAGTGTTGGGCAATATGGGAAACCAAGAAGGTAAAGTGGCTTTACCAGACGGTGCTTATCGTGTAGAAGCCGCAACTTATTGCACAAAACAGCCTGAACTTATCCAACTGTTTGCCTTGACACGCCAAATTGATATTGAAACTGTTGAAAGTGGTACAGGAGCTGATAGTACGGTCTATGTGTATTCGGACAGCGTTTTCACGGATGCGCCTTTCAACGGGGATAAGGACAAATGGGACGTAGCCCAAGGGGCACTTTCCACGACCACGGTCATCCCGGAGGTGTATGTGGAAAACGGTACGGTAGTCATCGGTGTACGGGGAACCGGAGTCGTAGGAGGCAACGGGCAATACTGGTGGGCAGACAACTTCCGCCTCTATTATGTCGGACAGAACAAGGGTGATAATATCCACGGCATTTCAAATGGTAATCCTGATGGAAAGGACGAAGTGGATGTATTCGACTTGACCGGACGCATGGTTCGCCAAAGCGTGAAACGCACGGATGCGTTGAGAGGGTTGCGTAAAGGCATCTATATTGTAGATGGTAAAAAGTATATTGTTAAATAATGTATCACATCACAAACCCAAACATGATTTTATGAAAAAAGTTATTTCATTGTTCCTGTTCTTTCTCATGGTATGGAATTCGTCAGCGAAGGACTTTCCCAAAGTCATCCTTGCCGGAGACTATCCCGATCCCTCCATCTTGCGCGACGGGAAGGATTACTACATGACGCATTCTCCTTTTTATTATGCGCCGGGCTTCCTGATCTGGCATTCCCAAGACTTGGAACATTGGGAACCGGTATGCCGTGCCATGGCACAATGGGAAGGCTCGGCCATGGCACCGGATTTGGTGAAATATAATAATAGGTATTATATCTATTATCCGGCCGCAGGGACGAATTGGGTGATATGGGCAGACGACATCCTCGGGTCGTGGAGCACACCGGTAGATTTAAAGGTGAAAGGCATCGACCCCGGACATGTGGTCGATGCGGATGGAAAACGTTACCTCTATCTTTCCGAAGGCAAAGTCGTGCAGCTCTCCGACGACGGATTGTCTACGGTGGGCGAGGTAAAAAAGGTCTACGACGGTTGGCCCTATCCCCGGAACTGGCGAACAGAAGGCATGTACCTGGAATCTCCGAAGCTGAATTACCACAACGGGTATTATTACCTCACGTCGGCCGAAGGCGGAACTGCCGGACCGGGCACCAGTCACATGGTCGTGACGGCACGCTCGAAAAGCGTACTCGGTCCGTGGGAAAACTCTCCGTTCAACCCGTTGGTGCATACTTACAGTGAAAGGGAAAGCTGGTGGTCTAAAGGGCACGGCACACTGATAGACGACGTAAACGGAAACTGGTGGGTGGTGTACCACGCATACGCCAAAGGTTACCATACGTTGGGACGGCAAACCCTTATCGAACCGATCGAGTGGACGCCAGACGGATGGTGCCGTGCCAAATCCACAGGCACGCTTCCCAAGACTGAGGCTCCCATCCCTCACGGCCTGGAACTTTCCGATGACTTCAAGGGGAAGGTATTGGGCTTACAATGGACGTTCTGGAAAGAATATGCCCCGAAAGCCGTGACGCTCGAAAACCAAACATTGCGGCTGCAAGCCAAAGGCAAGACTCCAGCAGACGGCCGACTGTTGCTCGCTACTGCGGAAGACAAGAATTATGAAACACAAGTTGAAGTCACGGTCGGGAAAAACAATACAGCCGGACTCCTGCTTTATTATAGCGAAAAAGCATACGCCGGACTGGTATCGGACGGTAAGACGTTCACCGTCTACCGGCACGCCGGACAAAAGACAGAAATGCCCAACACGTTAGGCAGACAGTTCACGGTACGGATAAAGAACCAAGGCAACCACGTCTCCATTTTGGTTGGAAAGGACGGAAAGGAATGGGCCACACTGGCCGAAGGCATCGATGTGTCCGGCATGCACCACAACGCCTACAAGGGTTTCTATGCCTTGCGTATAGGCTTGGTTTCCATCGGGAAGGGTGAAGCGGCTTTCCACCGGTTCCGTTATAAAAACGCCGTTCCGCAGGAAAAAGACTTGAGTGCCTACCTGATGGTGTTCCACAAGGACGAAACGCACGGGCTCTACATGGCATTGAGCCGCGACGGATACACGTTCACGGCCCTGAACGACGGGGAACCTGTCTTAGCCGGTGATACGATTGCTTACCAAAGAGGGATACGCGACCCTTATATCTATCGTGGCCCGGATGGCGCATTCTATTTGGCCATGACCGACCTCCACGTATTTGCCCGTCGTGACGGTTTCCGCGAAACGGAGTGGGAGCGCGACCGCAACATGTACGGTTGGGGAAACAACAAGGGACTGGTGCTGATGAAGTCGTGGGACTTGGTAAACTGGAAACGCGCCAACATCCGTTTCGACCAACTGACAGCCGGTTTGAGTGAAATAGGCTGCGCATGGGCACCTGAAATTGCCTACGATGAACGGGTGGGCAAACTGATGATTTACTACACCATGCGCTTCCGTGACGAACGCAACAAACTGTATTACGTGTATGTGAATGATGATTTCGACCGTATCGAGAGCTTGCCTCAACTGCTCTACGAATACCCGGACGAAACGGTTTCGGCCATCGACGGCGACATCACCAAGGTAGGGGACAAGTACCATCTTTTCTACGTGGCGCACGACGGACAGCCGGGTATCAAGCAGGCCGTTTCCGATCGTATCAACGGAGGCTACGAATACGATCCGCGTTGGTACGACTTTGAACCGAAATCTTGTGAGGCTCCCACGGTATGGAAACGCCTCGGAGAGGACAAATGGGTGCTGATGTACGACGTATACAGCATCACGCCGCACAATTTCGCCTTTACCGAAACTTCGGACTTCATCACGTTCAAGAATCTAGGACGTTTCAACGAAGGCGTAATGAAATCCACGAATTTCAACGCGCCCAAGCATGGGGCTGTGGCACATCTGACCGCAGAAGAGGCCGACAAGCTTGAAGCTTACTGGCAGAAGAACAAACGGAAATATGTCTCCACGGCATCCATACAGAAAAATCCCCTGTTCTCCGGTTATTACGCAGACCCGGAAGTGCTGTATTCCGAACAGACTAAGAAATATTACATTTATCCCACGACGGACGGTATTCCGAATTGGGGCGGCACGAGTTTCAAGGCTTTCTCGTCTGCCGACTTGAAGACTTGGAAAGAAGAACGCGTCGTCTTGGATCTGAGAAACGTGTCTTGGGCGAAAAAGAACGCATGGGCACCTTGCATCATAGAGAAAAAGCAGACAGACGGCAGTTACAAATATTACTTTTACTATACAGCAGAACGGCAAATCGGAGTGGCTGTGGGCGACCGTCCGGAAGGGCCGTTCCGTGATAGCGGAAAACCGTTGATAAGCCGCAAACGACCCAGCGGAATGAAACGCGGGCAGAATATCGACCCGGACGTTTTCACCGACCCCGTGAGCGGTAAGACTTATTTGTACTGGGGCAACTATTACATGGCCGTGTGTGAACTGGACGACGACATGGTGTCCATCAAACCGAACACCACGAAGATACTTATCGACAACGACCGGCATTACAGTGAAGCGCCTTATGTCTTTTACCGCAACGGCTACTATTATTTCACATGGTCTAAAAACGACACGCGGAGCGCGGACTATGAAGTCCGTTACGTGCGCTCCAAGTCTCCTGTCGGCCCGATTGACCCGTCGGAAAGCCGGGTGGTAGTCTGCAAAAAGCCCGATCAGGGCATCTACGCCACAGGCCACCAGTCATTCCTGCAGGTGCCCGGCACAGACGAATGGTATATTGTCTACCATCGCTTCAAGTTCCCCGACGGCATCACGATGGGGCGTGAAGCGTTATCACCGCGAAGTCTGCATGGATCGCGTGGTTTTTAATGAAGACGGCACAATAAAACAAGTCATTCCAAGTCTATAATTAAAGATTGTACCATGTACATTCATAAATAGAATCGACATACGATGAAACGAATATTATTGGGAATATTAGGCGTATGCGCATGCCATGCCTACGCACAAACATTCAAGGAGTGGCAAGACCCGGAAACCAATGCCGTCAACCGTGTCCCCATGCACGCCGATTTTTTTGCCTACGAAAGTACGGAACTGGCGGCAAAAGGAATGAAAGAACTTTCCGAGAACTTCATGAGCCTGAACGGGAACTGGAAATTCAACTGGGTGGAACATGCGGACGCACGTCCGGAAGGCTTCTGGAAAACGGGGTTCAACGACAAGGGTTGGGTAGATTTCCCGGTTCCGGGCGTGTGGGAACTGAACGGTTATGATGTCCCGGTGTATGCGGGAATAGATTTCGGTTGGAAAGGCTATGAAGGACGCACGTTCAAGAAGCCGCCCCATGTCCCGGTGGAAAACAACCACGTAGGTTCCTACCGCCGTGAAGTGGTGATTCCTTCAGACTGGAAAGGAAAAGACATCATCGCCCATTTCGGTGCCGTGTCTTCCAACATGTACCTATGGGTCAACGGAAAGTTTGTGGGTTACAGCGAGGACAGCAAGATGGCAGCGGAATTCGACCTGACCCCTTACCTGAAACCGGGGCAAAAGAACCTGATAGCCTTCCAAGTGTTCCGTTGGTGCGACGGCAGCTACTTGGAGGACCAGGATTTCTTCCGTTACAGCGGCGTATCACGCGACTGTTACCTCTACGTGCGCCACACCAAGCGGATAGAAGACCTTCGGGTCACTCCCGGCTTGGACGACCGGTACCAGGACGGGACATTGGATGTCCGTCTGGACGTGAAAGGCAAAGCCCATGTTGCGCTTGAATTGCTTGATGCCAACGGGGAAACCGTTTGCACGGAAGAGGTCGGGGGAACAGGAAACCGGTCTGTGACCATGCCGGTGAAGAACCCGCATAAATGGACGGCAGAGACTCCTTACCTTTACACCCTCAGGGTCACACTGAAGGACGGCAGCACCATCCGTGAAGTCATACCCGTAAAAGTGGGATTCCGGAAAATCGAAATCAAGGACAGCCAGCTTTTGGTGAACGGGCAGCCCGTGCTCATCAAAGGAGTAAACCGTCATGAGATGGATCCCGACGGAGGTTCGTATGTTACCCGCGAGAGGATGCTCCAAGACATACAACTCATGAAGAAATTCAATGTCAATGCCGTGCGGACTTGCCACTATCCGGACGACCCCTATTGGTATGAGCTGTGCGACCGTTACGGCCTTTATCTTGTGGCCGAAGCCAATTTGGAGAGCCACGGCATGGGATTCAAGGAAACCACGTTGGCCAAAGAACCGAGCTACAAGAAAGCACATCTGGAACGCAACCAACGCAACGTGCAGTGCAATTTCAACCATCCGAGTATCATCCTGTGGTCGTTGGGTAACGAGTGCGGCAACGGTTCGAACTTCGAGGCCTGTTACGATTGGGTCAAACAAGAAGACCCCAGTCGCTTCGTCCACTTTGAACAGGCTTACGACACCGGTTCCACCACCGATGTCTACTGCCCGATGTATCCCACTTATTCCCGTTGCATCAAATATTGCGAGGACGAGAGCAAACAGAAACCTTTCATCATGTGCGAATATGCCCATGCCATGGGCAACGCTTTGGGCGACTTCAACATCTATTGGAACCTGATCCGGAAATATCCCAAGTTCCAAGGCGGTTTCATTTGGGACTGGGTGGACCAGTCGCCCAGATGGACAGGTCGCAACGGGGAAATGATATACGGTTACGACGGGGATTTCGATGATTATAAGACGAAAGATGACAACTACATGGACAACGGCCTGTTCGGCCCCGACCGTGTGCCGAACCCGCATAGCCATGAAGTGAGGTACTTCTACCAGAACATCTGGACCACGCCCGGAGATTTGTCGAAAGGCGAAATCAAGATATACAACGAGAATTTCTTCCGCGACCTTTCGGCATACGTCATGGAGTGGGACGTGCTGAAAAACGGGAAAGTCGTGCGCAGCGGAACGGTGGAACGGATAGATTGCCAACCGCAACAAACCGTCACGATGAACTTGGACTGGGGAAAAACTGACGGGGAAGGCGAATGGTTGCTCAACGTGAGATACCTGCAACGGGACAGGGAAGGAATTCTTCCGGCACGCCACGTGGTGGCCAAGGCACAAATTGAACTCCGGCCTTATCAGGCACTGGACATGGTGTTGAAGAACGAAAGCCTGCGTTACATTCCGGATGCCGTCCCACAAGTCAACGACCGTAATCTTGCCCATCTGATTATCACGGGAGAGGACTTCCGGATACGTTTCAACAAGATGACCGGATACATGGAACGTTATGCTGTAGACGGGACAGAGTTCATCCGGAAAGGCGATGCGCTGACCCCGAACTTCTGGCGCGCCCCGACCGACAATGACTACGGTGCCAAACTGCAACAAAAATACGCGGCTTGGAAAAATCCCGACCTGCATCTCACGTCTTTAAAACACGAAACGAAAGACGGACAGGTTGTCGTGTCGGCAGAATACGACATGAGAAACGTGTCGGCCAAACTTTACCTGACCTATACCATCAACAACCGAGGAGCCGTAAGGGTCAACCAAAAGATGGTGGCCGACAAGGGAAAAAAGGTTTCGGAGATGTTCCGCTTCGGCATGCAGTTAGTCATGCCCAAGGATTTTGAATACGTGTCTTACTACGGTCGCGGGCCGGTGGAGAATTACAGCAACCGCAACCACAGTACGGACCTTGGCATTTATCACCAGACCGTAGACGAGCAGTTCTATCCCTACATCCGTCCGCAAGAGACTGGCACGAAAACAGACATCCGTTGGTGGAAAGTCCTCGACGTGAAAGGCACGGGGTTGCAGTTCGTGGCCGATGCTCCGTTCTCGGCTTCCTCCCTGCACTACACCATCGAATCGTTGGACGAAGGGCCGGTGAAGAAACAAGGCCATTCGCAGGAAGTGGAAAAGGCAGACCTGACCAACGTGCTGATAGACAAGGTGCAGATGGGATTGGCTTGTATCGACAGTTGGAGTGCCATGCCCGAACCGGAATTCCGCCTGCCGTATGGAGATTATGATTTCACTTTCATCATGACTCCTGTTACCCACAGCTATCCTTTATATTAAGAAGAAAAATATCATAATGTGCAGTCAACATGAATTTTAATAATATTTATTTAAGTATTGCTTTTGTCAATCTTTTTGTTGTCCCTACGTGGGCGGCACAACCGGACTCCGTGTATGTTTTTCCGTATCCTACGGTGAACGACAACGGGCGGCGCGGCATGCAACTTGTATGGAGCACGGATCGCGAGCAATGGCACGACGTGGCCGAAGGCATGGTGTTCCTGAAATGCGACTTCGGTCCTTGGAAACATGTGTACCGCCCGCAGTTGGTACAGGATCGGACGGACGGGCGGTGGCATTGCTTCTGGGATTTGACCCCGGACGGCAGCGCGATGGGCAGTTCTTCTTCAACAGACTTGATACGGTGGAAACCTCAAGAGTTTTTCATGGCAGACGAGAAATCGCGCCATGAGGTGAAAAACGCACGTATGCCGGTGGCAGACACCGTGCAAGTGGGCGACAAGACTATCGCGGGATTTGCACTGAAGGTGCCGTACGGCATAGTGGAAGGATTGGAACGGCATGGCGTATATCGTTCTGCCCTCAACGCCCAACGCGGGGAACGTGCAGAACATGACGCGGCCCGGTTTGCCGGACTGCAAACGGTTAGTGCGCGGATTACCGTGGACGAAGGCCGGGCAAAGCCCATCAGTGAGGACTTGATTGGTGTGTTCTTTGAAGACTTGAATTATGCAGCCGACGGCGGACTGTATGCCGAACTGGTGCAGAACCGGGATTTCGAGTACTCCGAAACCGATGGTAACAAGGACAAGAGCTGGAACAGCCGCTACGCATGGAGCGTGGAAGGCAAGGGCATGACATTTGACGTGTCCACGGAACAGCCCGTTCATCCCAACAATCCCCATTACGCCGTGCTCGACGTGGCGCAGCCCGGCGGCAGCTTCACAAATACGGGATTCGACGGCATTGCGGTGAAGGAAGGCGAGAAGTACGACTTTTCGCTTTTTACCTGTACACCTGACGGCAAGGGAGGCGGAAAGTCCGTGGTACGTCTGGTCGACCCACAGGGAAAGACCGTGGCCGAGACCACCGTCAAGTTGTCCTCCAAAACCTGGAAAAAACGGGAAGCCGTGCTGAAAGCCACGGCCACCGTCGCTCAGGCCCGGCTCGTCATCATCCCGCAGTCTGCCGGACGGTATGCCCTCGACATGATTTCATTGTTCCCGCAAAAGACGTTCAAGGGACGGAAGAACGGGTTGCGTGCCGACCTGGCTCAGGCCATTGCCGACATCCGTCCGCGCTTCGTCCGCTTCCCCGGTGGATGCTTGGCCCATGGGGACGGGGTGGACAACATCTATCATTGGAAAGAAACCATCGGCCCGTTGGAAGCCCGCAAGCCTGCGGCCAACATCTGGCGCTACCACCAGACGCGCGGTTTGGGCTACTTCGAGTATTTCCAGTTCTGCGAGGACATCGGTGCCGAACCGTTACCGGTCGTGGCGGCAGGCGTGCCCTGCCAGAACTCAGGCATCGGAGGGCCGAGCCATCATTCCAAGGACATTGTGACGAGCCTTGGACAGCAGGGCGGTATCCCGATGGAAGAGATGGGGCAATATGTGCAGGACGTGTTGGACTTGATAGAATACGCCAACGGCGATGTCAAGACCACACGATGGGGACGCGAACGGGCCAAGGCCGGACATCCCGAACCGTTCAACCTGAAATATATAGGTTTGGGCAACGAAGACCTCATCAGCCGCGTGTTTACGGAACGGTTTACGATGATTTATGAGGCCATCCGGGAGAAATATCCCGAAATCACGGTCATCGGTACGACGGGACCTTTCAGCGAAGGCACGGACTATGAGGAAGGATGGGCCTTGGCCGACCGCTTGAAGTTGCCCATGGTGGACGAGCATAATTACAACACGCCGGGATGGTTCATTTACAACCAAGATTACTACGACCACTACGACCGCAACAAGTCCAAGGTCTATCTGGGAGAGTATGCGGCCCATGCCCCGGGACGGCCGAGCAATATCGAAACGGCCTTGGCGGCTGCCTTGTTCCTGACTTCGGTGGAGCGCAACGGCGATGTGGTGAGCATGACATCATACGCTCCGCTCTTGGCCAAGGAGGGGCATACGCAGTGGAGGCCGGACTTGATTTACTTCAACAACACGGAAGTGAAACCCACTGTGGACTACTACGTGCAAAAGATGTACGGGCAGAACGCCGGAAGCGAATACCTGCCCTCCACGCTGACGGTGGACAACCGGAGGCATGATGTGCGCAGCCGCGTGGGCGTTTCCGTGGTGAAAGACGGCGAAAGCGGTGACCTTGTCGTGAAATTGGTGAACCTGCTTCCGGTGGCGGTCAAGGCGGATGTGGAAATCCCGTCGTTGGCAGGTCGGCAAGCCGAGGGGCAGCGGACAGTCCTTGCGGGCCGTCCGTCCGATACGGATGCCGTACCGGTGGAAAGCGCAATGGAAATAGGGGAGAAGTTCCCCTACGAAATGCCGGCCTATTCCTTCACGGTTATCAGGATAAAACGTTGACTTTTGTCAATCTGTCACTTCCACCCTCACGAGAATAGCGTATTTGCTCTTAGGCTCTAAGCCGGAAACAAATACGCTATTCTCGTGAGGATGGAATTTTAATATTTTGTAAGCATAGACTTGTTTTCACATTCTTTTTGTCCGGCTACAAGGAATGAAGTACGGAAGAAAACAGTTGGCCTGTTAGCCGGACGCGAATCTCCGGAACATTCTGATTCCGTTTTTGCGAGACGTATTTTCTTCAGTTAGCGTCTGAAGAACCCCTCAAAGGGCATTTTCCAACCGTTTTCAGCCTCCGGATTCCCCTTTTGGAAGAGTATGGATGCACAATATGCTGAGAATGAAAAATCGCTTTCAGCCGAACGATTTACCGTTCGGCTGAGAAAAAAGCACGAATATGCAGGATTTATGCCATAATATTGTATTTATACCGTATAAATATGCGGAAAAAAGACCTGAAAAGTCCTTTTTCCCTTCTTCTTGAAATAGGAGGATTCCGGAAAAACTGTCTTTTTGATAGCTTAAAGTCCTCTAAAACGTACAAATGTAAGTTTCTCCATACGCTTCACCCATATCTGAAGTATTCCTTTCGCAACTGCGCCTTAATATCCTTGCGCGCCAACAAGATATGCTGTTCCACCGTACGCTTGGAGACAGACAATTCACGGGCTATCTCGGAAAGGGTGAGGTTTTCAAAAAAAGACAGGCAATACACCTTACGCCGCTTTTCCGGCAGGGCAAACACCAAACGGTCGAACATCAGTTTCAATTCCTTGAAAGAGACTTTTTCCTCCGTCGTGTCTTGCAGGGACTCTTGCGTGTAAAGCAGTTCGCCATACACGTCATCTTCCTTGCGGTATCTTCGCTGTCGGTCGGTTATCAGGTTACGTGCCGTCTTGTACGTCAAAGTCAGTACGGCCTCAGGATGTATGAAGTCCTTGTGGCTCCATAATCTTTCAAACACATCCTGCACCAAGTCTTCCGCCTCGTCGGGGCGGTCGATGCGGGATGCGATATAATGCTTCAAAGCCTCCTTTTGCCGTACGTAACACGCGGCCAGTCCTTTTTCGTCGTTTTTTGCTTCCATGGCACATCGTTTGATTTCTACCACAAAAGTAGCCTAACGGCAGGCGAGGGGATGGGATGATTTCATCCGATTGTTACGTCATTTTACGCCTTTCCTTCTTTTTCCCTGAACTGTGTCGGTGTCATGCCGAACTCTTCCTTGAAATGCAGGTTGAAATACTTGATGGTGTTGAATCCCGTGAGGTCGGCTATCTCATTCACGCTGCATCCGGTGGTCTTCAACAGTTGGGCTGCCCGTTTCAATCGGACGGAGCGGATGAACTGCAAGGGGGTCATGCCTACGATAGACTGTACCTTGCGGTTCAACTGGGTCTTGCTCATCCCCACGTCCAAGCTCAGGTCGCCTATGGAATATTCCGGATTGCTGATGTTCTTCTTGACGGACTCCAATGCCTTTTCCATCAGCTTCTCGTCTACCGGAGTCGTGGTGATGGCCTCGAAAGACACGTCGATGGACTTGCGGAACATCTTTTGCCGCCGTTCTTTCTGCTCGATGAGTTGGCGGATGCGCACTTGCAGCATTTCCCAGTTGAACGGTTTCGAGATATAAGAATCCGCCCCTGCTTCGTATCCCCCGATGCGCGAATCATCGGAGCTGCGGGCCGTAAGCAGGATGAACGGGATATGTGAGGTCTGTATGTCGCCTTTCAGCCTGCGGCACAGTTCCATGCCGTCCATGCGGGGCATCATCAGGTCGGACACAATCAAGTCCGGCAACTCCGTCCGTGCCGCCTGTTCGCCCTCCACGCCGTCTCGCGCTTCCACCACACAAAAGTCCTTTTGCAGTTGCTCCACCAGGAAATGACGGAATTCGTCGTGGTCCTCCACCACCAGAATCTTCTTCCTTCCCGTCTCCGTGGGCGGCATGTCGTGGATTTCGCTCTCTTCGTCCCGGCATTCCGTCTTTTCTTCTGCCGCAGGTGCCGTCCCTCCGCCATGCAGGTCGGTCGGGATATACAGGGTGAAGGCCGTGCCTTCTCCCGTCCGGCTTTCCACCGTGACCTTTCCTTCATGCAGTTTGGCGTACTCGCGCACCAGATGGAGACCTATGCCGCTGCCTTGCCCGGCCGGTTGTCCCTCCGTGGCTGTCTGATAGAAACGGTCGAAAACGAAGGGCAAATCCTTTTCCGCAATGCCGCATCCGGTGTCTTCCACCCTGACCGCCGCATACGGCCGTCCGTCTTCCGATACCTTCTCCAGCGTGACCCGTACCTGTCCGTGCGCGGAGGTGAATTTGAAGGCATTGGAAAGCAGGTTGTTGAGCATCTTATACATCTTGTCGGAATCGTAATTCATGAAAAGACGTTCCACCTTAGGCTCGAAGGAAAGTTCTATCTCACGGCTTGCCGCCAAGTCGGTGAACTGCCTGACAGCTTCTTCCAAGAAAAAGACCATGTCGTTCATCTTCAACCTGAGACGCTCGCCCTTCATTTCCAATTTACGGAAATCGAGCAACTGGTTTACCAGATTGAGCAGGCGGCGCGCATTATTGTAAATAGGTTCCAACTTCTTTTTCAGCTCCGGTTCGCCCGTATCGTGGATGAGTGCCCCCAAAGGCGTAAGAATCAGGGTGAGGGGAGTGCGGAACTCATGGCTGATGTTCGTGAAGAAGCGGAACTTCATCTGGTCAAGCTCTTCGCGCTGTTTCCGTTCGTTGGCTTCTTGAGCCATCCGGATTTTGAGCTGTGCCCGCCTCCGGAACCTTCTCCACGACCAGACCATCAAGCCGGCAGCCAGCACGACGTACACCGCGATGGCCCATGCCGTCGCCCAGAACGGGGGCGCAATGACGATGGTGATTTCGGCCGGTGTCTTCCCCCAAATCTTGTCTCCGTTGGCGGTATAGGCCACGAATTTGTACTCACCGGGCTGCAATCCGGTATAGGTGGCGCGTCCGCTCCCGTTGGCCACCACTTCGTTCCACTCTTTGTCGTAGTTCATCAGTTTATACTTATAGTAAGTGTGCGAAGGGTTGACGTAATTCAGACCTGAAAATTCTATCATAATGAAGTTTTCGTCGTGACGGAGCCGGACTTCTGAAGTTTGGTCTGCGGTCTGTGTCAGAATCACATGCCCGTTGTACGTTTCGTTCACTTTCAACGGGTGGTTGAACAGATAGAAACGGGTGAAGACGGGATGGTTGTCGCTCCGGTCGTACCGGATTTCCGAAGGATTGAAATAATTGAATCCGTGCGCTCCACCGAAAAACAAGAGGCCTGAGCGGGTCTTCAAAGCCGCATTCTCATAGAACTTGCCGCCTTGCAACCCATCGGTTTCCCCATAACTCACCACGGAAAACCCTTTGCCGCTACGGTCATCACGGGATGCGATTTTGCAAAGCCCGTTCAACGTGGATGCCCATACCGTCCCTTCGTTGTCCTCCAACAAAGCCGTGACGGCATTGTTGGGCAGTCCGTCGGATTCGGTCAGCACCATGGCCTCCTTGCGGCGAGGGTCAAACACTAAAATGCCGTCTTCCGTCCCGAACCATTCCACGCCGTGGCGGTCTTTCAGCATGCAGAAATATTTGGTGTCGGCATACCGCTGTTCTTTCAGAAAGTCCGGAATCCACACGCTGTCTTTCTGCGTGTCATAATAGTAGATGCCGCTGTTGCCCAAAGCGGCGAACGTATGGCCGTCCACCGGGTAGAAGGCATGAACCACGGCGTATGAACGGAGTTCGGGATGGCGGTCGTGCAACATATAGGTAATCTTCCCCGTGACCGGATCGAAACGTCCGACCCCGCCGGTCACACTGGCCCAATAACGCCCTTCGCTGTCTTCGTACAAAGCACGGGATATGTTCTGGTTAGGGTCTTGTTCCCAATTCACCGTAGAACGGAGAAGGTTGCGAACCTGTCCGTCCTCGATGCAATAAAAACCGTGAAGGAAAGTGCCCACCCATATACGTCCGCCCTTGTCCTTAAAGACGGAAAGGCAAATGTCATTCGGTTCGGCCTTGAACATTTGCTCCATTTCACCGGTGGACGGACGGAAACGGAAGAGTCCGAAGGCACCTCCGACAAGTATATTCCCGTCGCCATCCTCCAAAAAGCATCGGACACTCTCGTTGGTAACGGACGAATACCGCTTCACCGTGTGGCCGAGAGAGAACTTCTGCATGCTGGGATGGTAATAACACAAACCCTGAAAGAGGGTGCCCACCCATATTCCCCCGTTTCGGTCGGAAAATACCGTATAAATATCGTTCTCCAGTGTTCCACCGTCGGTCAGTTCCAGTGCAGGAAGTGTGGTCACCTCGAACGTCCGGGCATCGATGATGCGGAGGCCGGATTTTGACGTGCCGACCCATACATTGCCCTCCCGGTCCAAATCCATGCACGTGAAGAAGTTGGAAAGCCCGCTGATGCCGCACGCCTCCTTCCAGGTACGTTCCATACGGTTGTAGAAAAACAGCCCGTTATTATACATCAGCCAGATGTTTCCTTGGGTATCCGGATGCAAGTATATGCGGTCGGTAAGCAGGTTGATGACATGCAGGAAACGTGTCTCTTGCGATACAAACTCGGCCGAAGAGTAGTCCCAACAGCGAATCAGCCCGCTTTCATATACAATCCAACAAAGGTTCTTGTATTGCACCATTTCCACCGGAACGCCGTATTGCCGGGTAAACTTGCTACCACCATCCTCTATGGTGCGCAAACGCCCCTGTTCCACGTCGTAGAAAGAGACGGTATTGTCTTCGGTCACGAACCAATAATTCTTATAATCGTCTATGAAAAGGTTCTTCAGCCGTCGGTCTATTCCCATGGACGCCAACACTTCGGTAACGGAATAATCATATTGCCCGCTCTTCATGTCGAGCAAAAGCAGGTAGCCCAACTCTTTGAGCCACATCCGTCCTTCGCGGTCGTAATACTCTTTGGGCGGACGGTCGTATGCCCAAGTGTATTTGCGCTGCTTGTCGTAGGGGAATCGATCGAACGTGGCACCGTTGTAAATGTTCAGGATGAAACCGGTCTTGATGGCGATACAACCTTCTTCCGTCATCGTCAGGCTGCGGATCTGTCCGTCCGAAAGTCCGTCCGAAGCATCGATAAGGCGGAATTTGTATTGACGGTCTTGTGCGTAGAGGCACGAGGCAAAAAACAGGAACAGTGTCGGAACGATGAACCATAAGGCTTGGAAATTGACTTTTAGTTTTACGGTATCCATGGTTTTTCTTTCAAATAACGAATGATGATTAGACAAAGATAGGCAATCGGCATCATTTGACGTAGGATATTTTGGTTCAAAATATAGGTCGTTTTGTTGCATCGTACTGAATCAGCCGTCTTTTTCGGACATTTTCCCATACGCCGTGGCTGAAAATCAGCCTTCAGTAGCATTTGGTTCAGAACGACGTAAAAGATGCTTTTTTTCATCCGCCCCCGTACGGTATTTACCTGCTAACTTTGCCGCTGTCCATCAAAAACATTTACCATGAAGAAAAGATACTTGATAGTCGTGACGCTGTGCAGTTCGTTATGGCTGAATGCACAAAACTTCATCCATCCCGGCATGTTGCATACGCAGGCCGACCTGGACCGGACAAAAGCCAAGGTAGAAGCCGGCGAGGAGCCTTGGGCTTCCGCTTACAGGAAACTGCAGACCAGCCCGCATGTCAATTTGGACTGGAAGGCTGCTCCGGTCGAGAAAATCGTACGCGGAGGCCGGACGATTTGGGAACCCGACCCGGACAATTACCAGTTGGCTTACCGGGATGCCGCCACAGCTTACCAATGTGCGTTGGTCTGGCACATATCCGGCAATAAGGCGTATGCGGACAAGTCCGTCCAAATCCTTAATGCTTGGGCCAAGACCTGCAAGAAGGTGAGCGGAGACACGAATGCCTGTCTGGCATACGGGCTGTATGGCTACCAGTTTGCCAACGCTGCCGAACTGATGCGAGACTATCCGGGATGGGACGACACGGACTTCGGACGATTCAAAGAATGGATGCTGAAAGTGTGGTACCACGGGGTAATCGGTTTCCTGCAAGGACGCAACGGGACACAAGACGACCATTATTGGTCGAATTGGGGCTTGTGCAACGTGCTGTGTGCGATGAGCATCGGTATCTTGTGCGACGATGTCTTCATCTACAACCAAGCTACGGAGTATTATAAGTATATGGAAGACCACCGTTATGGCGAATCGCTGCATCATTTGGTCTGGAAACTTCATCCGGACGAACGCGGCCCTTTCGGCTATTTCGGGCAGATGCAGGAATCCAACCGCGACCAAGGGCATGCCGCCATGGCGCTTGCGTTGGCCGCAGACCTTTGCGGCACGGGGCGAAACCAAGGCGATGACTTTTATGCCCTGAAGGACGACCGTATCGTATGTGGGTTTGAATACGTCAACGCCTATAATTCCGGAGTGGACGACTTGCCGAACAGTCCTTATACGAATTGCGACGGGACTTTCATGAGAATGGGAGACGGAGGACGGGGAACCAACCGTCCGGCTCAAGCCCGTATCGTGAATTACTATGAAAACATACGGGGCATAGAGGTGCCTTACTCCAGAAAGATGCTCGAAATGAACGAAAACGGTATAGACGCAGGAGGCGGATTCGGCGGAGGGAACAGCGGCGGATACGACCATTTGGGTTTCAGTACCCTGATGTGTACGCTCGACCCGTTGGAGGACAAGACTAAAGTCCCCACGGTCCTGAGTGGAAAAATCGCGTATGAAGGCCGTGAAATCAACCGGCCTGACGTGAACTGTATTCCCAAAGGGGCGACCGTGACCCTGACGGCCCTATTGCCGGACGGAGAAACGGATACCGGCAAATGGGCATGGGACGATGAGCCGTCATGCACTTCGGCCACACGTGACATCGTGCTGGACACTTCGCGTACCTTCCGTGTGCATTACACCAACGAAAAAGGCGTGAGCAACACGCAGTTGTTCGCCCTTCATGTGGAAGGGGAGGGATGGACCGGTAACTTTACTCCTTATTATAAAATGAACGGCACGACGGGAACAGACACGTTGATTTACGTGAGGAAATATGATGAACAGACATTTGGGATGGAGTATATCGATACGCCCGTGCGTGAATGGAAGTGGGAAAAAAGTACCAATGGGCAGAATTGGAATGCACTGAGCCACAACGAAAATCTGATGACGCTGCCGAGCGTTTCATCGAATGCTTATTACCGGGTAACAATGACCAATCAGGCCGGTGCCCGATTACAACAAACGTTCCGCGTGGAGGTGTCGGAAATAGACCCGTTCATTGCGTATGGCGACGATAAAAACTATAGCGGGACGACCTTGGCCGTGCCACGCCACACAGCCGTGTCTTTGTACGCCTCGCCGAACTCCCTGCTCGCCCAGTCTGCCAACTCCACGCGCATTTACAAGTGGATACTCGACAAAGACACCATACAAGCCGACACATTGACTTTCCACCTGAACGATTTGGGCGGAAAAGTGGCCGACCTGAACGATACCTTGTGTGTCGGAGTGTTGGACACCTGCATGGAATACACGTTGATGTTCCACCGCGTTTCACAAACAGGCTCGAAAACCGAAACCGTTTTGCATTTCAACCTGCCTGTATATGAGATCAATACGCTCGAACCGCAAGTAAAAGACAGTTTTTATATTAAAGACCCGCAAACCGGGCGGTACTTGAGGAATACGGATGCCACGTTCACCGGTCTGGACGAAACCGACGACCGCTCTTTTTTGTGGAGGATACGTCCCATGCCGCTTTATGGCGACCGTTACATGTTTGTCAGCCAAACGGATAACAATAAACATTTGTCTGACGAAGGGACACTGACTACAAAGAACGATTATTCCAAACATTCCTTCAATCTCTTCCGCAAATATTCGGATGAAGACCTGTACGCCATCGGTCTTTCTTCTTCCGCAGGCTCAGGTTTTCTCGAAACCGATGCCGGCAATCCGGCTTTAAGCGTAACGACGAGAAGCGTGTTTTCAGAATTTCCTTTCGCCATCATCCGAAAAGTACAACCGGACGACCCTGATGGCATCAAAGACCGTCGGAACGAAACAGAGTATACCATAAATCCCATCGTCAGCTATTCCTGCCACGGACAGGAGTTGTACCTGAAGAGCAAAGAAGCCGGGATATTACGTATCTATTCGTTATCCGGTGTGCTTCTGCAAACGGAGACCTGCGGAATGGGGGACAATCATATACGTCTCACCTCTCGGAACAAAGGGATATGTATCGGATTATACGCTACTTCTACGGGCAAACGCCAGTCCATTAAAATTACAAGAAATAGCGTCATATAGAAAAATTGTTCATAAGTTGTCCGCATCAAACTGATACGGTAGGTATGAGTTTTTCCCCTAAGGTAGAGATTGTTTTCAGATAATAATGACAAAAAACGACCGATTCCCTTATGAACATATATAAAGAAAGAGACCTGCGCAATGGATGCGCAGGTCTCTTTCTTTATGTATTGCAATCAAACGGATTCGAATCATTCTTCAATGGCCGCCTGCGCCACGGCTTCAACTCTATGAGTATCAGCGGCTTATAACACTTTTGTCAGT
>NZ_CFQRNQ010000015.1:0-99749 GCF_986071375.1 Paraprevotella sp.
TGGCATATGGCTGATTCAGTGGTTCGGGGATTTTTCCAAAGATATTAAAGTGCTGCAAATTAGGACTTTGAATTAAAACATTCGATTCCTGGTGGCACCACTTGAAAGTCAAGCAGTTACTAATTAAGGTAGCTGCTTTTTTTATTTCTTTTTGCATCTTTTTCGGTGATTTCTATCTGAAGCAAAAAAAGACAAATGAACAACAATAAAAAGTGAAACAAATGATACGTATAAAACGCTTAATACGAACTCCATAGGCGCAATTACAATACAAAAATGGAAGGTTCTTGTTAAGTTCTCATTGTTAATCACTAACTTTGCAAATATCATCAATCAATTATCGCACATTTGCAATATAAGCCAAATATGGGAACAGAAAAGACAAACAAGTATTGATAAACAAGGTAAAACTAGAAAATGGCTTGCCGGACAGTTAGGAAAGAACGAGGCAACTATTTCACGATGGTGTTCTAATACGAGCCAACCTTCATTGGAAATGTTAATGAAGATAGCTGCCATATTGAATGTGGATGCGAGAAGATTGATTAATAACGGGATAGAAGAATAAGATCATGGCCAAGAAACAACTGAAAGAGAAGAGCATAGAAGAAACCCTTTGGGATTCGGCAAACAAATTACGCGGGTCTGTTGAACCTTCGGAATATAAGCATGTGGTACTGAGTTTGATATTCCTGAAATACGCCTTCGACCGCTTTGTGGAACGTCGCAATGAACTGATAGCCGACCATAAGGAAGCGTTTGTAGACCAACCTGTATTCTACAATGCCAAGAACGTCTTTTATTTGAATGAAATCAGCCGTTGGGATTACCTGATGGAGAATGCCAAGCAGAATGACATCGCCATCAAGATAGATGCAGCTTTGGCGCAAGTAGAGAAAGACAACCCGACACTAAAGGGAGCTTTACCGAGCAATTATTATTCCGGATTAGGGCTTGACCGTACCAAATTAGCTAGCTTACTGGACGTCATCGGCAAGATAGATACGCAGAAAGACAAGGAACACGATTTGATAGGGCGCGTATATGAATACTTCTTGGGCAAATTTGCCATAGCCGAAGGCAAAGGTAAAGGTGAATATTATACGCCCAAGACGATTGTCAACCTCATTGCAGAAATGATACAACCCTATCGGGGCAAGATATATGATCCTTGTTGCGGTTCCGGCGGTATGTTTGTACAAAGCATGAAATTTATCGAAGCGCATCACGGTAACAAAAAAGACATTTCCGTATATGGACAAGAATATACCAATACCACGTATAAGTTGGCGAAAATGAATCTTGCTATCCGTGGCATTGCCTGCAACTTAGGTGAAAGGGCCGCCGATACTTTCCATAACGACCAACACAAAGACTTGAAAGCAGACTTCATCATGGCAAATCCGCCTTTCAACCAAAAGGCGTGGAGGGCAGAAAATGAACTGACCAACGACCAGCGTTGGCACGGATATGAAGTTCCACCTACAAGCAACGCCAACTATGGTTGGATTCTAAATATCGTTTCTAAACTGTCTACCAATGGAATGGCGGGATTTCTGCTTGCCAACGGTGCGTTGAGTGGCGATGGTACAGAGTTGAACATACGTCGCCAACTATTGAAGAACCATTTGGTGGAAGCCATTGTAATCCTCCCTCGTAATATGTTCTACTCTACGGATATCAGCGTTACACTTTGGATATTGGCTGGAAATCGCAAAGCCCGAACGGTAGAACAGAACAGCGAGTTGGTGAACTACCGCAATCGGGAAAATGAAGTTTTGTTTATCGACCTACGGCAATGGGGTGAACCGTTCGAGAAGAAATATATCCAGTTTTCGCAAGAACAGATTGCGCAAATAGCCGAAAACTTTCATAACTGGCAGCGCGAAGGCCATGAACAAACCTATCGCAATGTACCCGAATACTGCTATTCCGCTACGCTTGAAGAAATTGAAGCGAAAGGATGGTCACTCGTTCCTAGCAAATACATTGAGTTCAAAAACCGGGATGAAGGCATAGACTTTGACACGAAGATGAAGCAACTGCAAAGTCAGATGCAAGATCTGCTTCATCAGGAGGAGGAAAGCAAAAAGGAGTTGTTGAACCTGTTTAAAGGGTTGGGGTATGAACTTGAATGACAAGATTGTAATTTACCGTTCCGCCGATGGGCAAACCATCGTAGATGTCAGGATGGATGGGGATACGGTATGGCTTTCACAGGCACAGATGGCAGAACTGTTTCAAAAGGACAGGACTGTCATCGGACGGCACATTAACAACATATATAAGGAACATGAATTGGAGCGTGAGACCACATGTGCAAATTTTGCACATGTGGGTAAAGATGCAGACCAAACCTACCAAACAGCCCTTTACAATTTAGATGTTATCATTTCCGTAGGCTATCGTGTAAAAAGCCAACGCGGCACGCAATTTCGTATTTGGGCAAACAAAGTGTTGAAAGAGTATCTGGTGAAAGGCTATGCCGTCAATAAGGCTTTGTCGGAACAACGCTATACGGAATTGAAACAGTTGGTCGCTGTCTTGGGCAGGACGATCAAGGCACAAGAGGCATTGACTTCCGACGATGCGCTCAATTTGGTGGAGGTCGTTTCCGACTATGCCTATGCCCTTGATACCTTGGATAAGTACGATTACCAACAACTGGCAGTGGAGCAGACCACCAACGAAGCAAAGTTCCATGCTACCTACGGGGGAGCCATGCAAGCCATCGAAGAGTTGAAAGCCAAGTTTGGCGGAAGCCAATGGTTTGCCCATGAGAAAGACGATTCGTTCAAGAGTTCCATCGGGCAGATTTATCAGACCTTCGGAGGGCAAGACCTCTATCCGTCGGTAGAAGAAAAAGCCGCCATGCTGCTTTACCTCGTAACAAAAAATCATTCGTTCAGTGATGGCAACAAGCGCATTGCCGCCACGCTCTTCTTATGGTTTATGGCAGGGAATGAGTAGTGGTGAACCTGATAAACAAGAACAACTATGAATAAGGGAGAAATGAAACGGCTAGGTGACTATATCTGCGAGGTGGATGTGAGGAACAGGGATTTGGAGGTAACGAAACTATTGGGTGTCAGCATCTCCAAAGAATTCATGCCATCCATAGCAAATACCATCGGAACGGATATGTCTTCTTACAAAGTGGTTGAACCACGACAATTTGCATACGGACCTGTAACCTCACGCAACGGAGACAAGGTTTCTATTGCTTTGTATAAAAACGATGAAAAAGCGATAGTCTCACAAGCCTATACGATTTTTGAGGTCAAGAATAAGCAGGAGCTTTTCCCAGAATACCTGATGATGTGGTTTCGCCGCCCGGAATTCGACCGCTATGCCCGTTTCAAATCACACGGCAGTGCACGTGAGATTTTCAGTTGGGAAGAAATGTGTGATGTGGAACTGCCCATTCCTCCAATCGAGCAGCAGCAAAAGATTGTTTCTGAATACGAAGCCGTTACGCGCCGCATCCGCCTCAACGAGCGAATCATCGCCAAGTTGGAAGAAACGGCGCAAGCTCTCTATCGCAAGATGTTTGTGGACGGGATCGATAAGGAGAATCTGCCGGAAGGGTGGAGAATGGGGACGTTAGAAATGCTTTGCGAATTAATCATAACAGGAACTATCCCGGTATATTCTGACGAAAGCAAATATCTTGTATTAGGACAAAAATGCAATTACAATGGAAGTATTGATTTGTCTAAAGCAAGGAAGCACAAACCGAAATCGAGTTGTACTTCATTAAAATTTGGTGATATTCTTATCAATTCGACAGGAAAAGGTACATTGGGACGCGTTGGGCAAATCTATTTCCAACCGAAAGATGTTACATTCGACTCTAATATGACTATGGTTAGAGCCAAAGAAGATTTTTTAATAGAATATGTTGGAAGCTATGTGTCGCAGCAGGAAAATATGTTTGTGCATATGTCGCAGGGAAGCACCGACCAAACTCGATTGTATTGTTCTATGGTGCGTCCTTTAAAAATCATTATTCCAGATAACGATACATTGAGTGCATATTCAAAGAATTGTAGGCCAATAAAATTATTAATAGAACAAAAGCGACAAGAGAATAAGAAATTACAAGAATTACAGTCTTTGCTTTTGGTGAAGATGGGGCAATAAAAGCAAACAATATGAGAAAGAATTATGTAGCACCAGATAAAGAATTACAATCATTTACTTGTCCTCATTGTAATACGGTATCATTAATGAAATACGCACATCATATCTTTCAAGATGATGCTAATTTAATGCTTGGACATCAATCGTCTACAAAAAAGAATTTAACAATCGCAAGATGTGAAAATTGTCATAACAAGATATTATGGATTGATGATGAATATATTTATCCCGATATTATAGCGGAAGACGCTAATGAAGATATGCCTGATTCTGTAAAACAATTATATGATGAAGCAAGTTTGATTTACAACAAATCACCACGGGCGGCTTGTGCTTTATTACGCCTTGCCATAGATAGATTGTGTAATGAATTGGGAGAAACAGACCGTGATATCAATAAAAACATCGGGGAATTGGTAAAAAAGGGTTTGCCTAAAACTGTTCAACAAGCACTTGATGTCGTTCGTGTTGTTGGAAACAAAGCTGTTCATCCGGGGCAAATAGCATTTGACGTTGATGACAAAAATACGGCAACCATGCTTATGCGGCTACTAAACATTATTGTAGAACGGATGATTACAGGACCTAAAGAAATAGATTCACTTTATCAAGGATTGCCTGAATCTGTAAGAAACGCAATAGAAAATAGAGATAAATAAAAATTATGCCACACTTCAACGAACACGCCCTCGAACTCTCCATCATGGATTTGTTCCAACAAGAGGGTTACACATACACCAACGGAGAGGAAACCCATAAGGAAGTGAGCGATGTCTTGCTTCGGGATGATATGCGCCTGTATCTACGCAGCCGATATAAAGCCGAAGGTATTACGCCGTTGGAGATTGAGCGCGTACTTGCCAAGCTGACTGCCAATGTGGGCTTCTCCTTGTATGAGCAGAACCGCCATACCTATCGGCTGATGACGGAGGGCTTTTCGTTGAAGCGTGAGGATGCGGCTATGCCGGATTTGTTTATCGAGCCGATAGATTTTAGCAAAGAGGGCATAAAGAATAATCTGTTCCGTATCGTCAACCAGTTGGAGATACAAGGCACGGAGCTGCGTATCCCCGACGGCATTGTTTATGTGAACGGCCTGCCCGTGGTGGTATTGGAATTCAAAAGTGCTGTGAAGGAAAACGCCACCATCATGGATGCGTACAAGCAACTCACCGTGCGCTATCGCCGCGACATTCCCGACCTGTTCAAATACAATGCTTTTGTGGTCATTAGCGATGGGGTGAACAATAAATATGGATCTCTGTTTTCTCCTTACGACTTCTTTTATGCGTGGCGGAAAGTAGAAGCAAATGACAAAGCCACAGACGGCATCAACTCTCTTTTGACAATGATGCAAGGATTGTTCCGGAAAGAAAGGCTGTTGAGCGTGATAAAAGATTTCGTATTCTTCCCTGATTCATCGAAGAACGAGAAGAAGGTGGTTTGCCGCTATCCGCAATTCTTTGCCACGCACAAACTCTTCGACCATATCCGCTTGCACTCCAAACTTCAAGAAGGTGGCGATGGAAAAGGAGGTACTTATTTCGGGGCGACGGGCTGTGGCAAGAGCATCACGATGCTATTTCTCAGCCGTATGCTGATGCGGAGCAAGGAATTTGCCAGTCCTACGATTGTGCTCATTACCGACCGCACCGACTTGGACGACCAACTTTCCAAGCTGTTCGGCACAGCCAAGAAATTCATCGGCGATGAATGCGTAGTGGAAGTGGAAAGCCGGGACAAGCTTCGCAAACATCTGGCCGGACAAACCAGCGGAGGCGTATTCCTGACCACTATCCACAAGTTTACGGAAGACACGCGGCTTTTGTCGGAACGGGCTAACATCATTTGCATCTCAGACGAGGCGCATCGTTCGCAGACCAATCTCTCCTTGCAGGTCAGGCAGACGGATAAGGGCGTAAAGCGCAACTACGGCTTTGCCAAGTATCTGCACGATTCATTGCCCAATGCCACGTATGTAGGTTTTACGGGTACACCGATTGATGCCACGATAGACGTGTTTGGCGAAGTGGTGGATGCTTACACAATGACTGAATCAGTAACCGATGGGATTACTCGGCGTATCGTCTATGAGGGACGTGCCGCCAAGGTGTTGATCGACAACAAGAAGTTGCAGGAGATAGAACAGTATTACAAGCAATGCGCCGAAGAAGGAGCGAATGAATACCAAATAGAAGAAAGCAAAAAAGCCGTCACCAAGATGGAGCGCATCTTGGGAGACTCCGACCGTCTACAAGCAGTGGCGGAAGATTTCATTGCCCACTATGAGAAACGGGTGGAAGAAGGAAGTACGGTAGAAGGCAAGGCCATGTTCGTCTGTTCCAACCGAACCATCGCTTTCAGCCTTTATAAAAAGATTATCGCCTTGCGTCCCGAATGGGCAAAAATACCCGGCGAAGAAGCGCATGAGGACCATTATATGATGGCAGCGGAGCCACGTGTCCCATATGGGAATCAGGAGCTACCTATCGAGAAGATAAAACTGATAATGACCCGAAACAAGGACGATGAACTGGAACTTTACAATCTGTTGGGAACAGATGAAGACCGTCGTGCCTTTGCCGAGGAATTCAAGAAGCCTAAGTCAAACTTCAAGATTGCCATCGTGGTGGATATGTGGACAACGGGGTTTGATGTGGATTGCTTGGATACGATGTATATAGACAAACCTCTTCAACAGCATACCTTGGTGCAGACCATTTCGCGTGTGAACCGTGTCTATCCGGGGAAGGAGAAAGGCTTGGTGGTGGACTATATAGGCATCAAGAGCAATATGAATGTGGCGTTGAAACGCTATGCGCAAGGGGATGCCAACTTGGATTCGGTGGAAAATGTCGAGCAATCCGTTACGATGGTGAAAGACGAATTGGACATTATCCGCAGGATGTTCGGCAAGTTTGATTATTCTAAATTTACGACAGGGACACCTTTGGAACAACTGGACTGTCTGAATAAGGGTGCCGAATTCATGCAACGCACCAAAGAACTGGAAAACTTGTTCATGGGACACGCCAAGAAACTGAAATCAGCTTTTAACCTATGCAGCAACCATGAAGAAATCAGCGATGCGGAACGTGAGGAAATCCATTATTTCACCGGTGTGCGTTCCATCATCTATAAATTGACCATTGGCGACACGCCGGATGCTTCGCAAATGAACCGCCGCGTCAGTGAGATGATAGAGGAAGCCATACAGTCGGAAGGCGTAGAGGAAATTATCCAAATAGGCAACGACAAGGAAAACTTGGACGTGCTGAGCGAGGAGTACATGGAACGTCTCGGTAAATTGAAATTGCCCAGTACCAAGGTGAAACTGATGGAACGCCTGCTGAAAACCGTTATCACGGAATTCAAGAAAGTAAACAAAGTAAAAGGCGTGGACTTCTCCAAACGCCTGAATGCATTGGTGGACAAATACAATGACCGCCGGGACAGTGCCATCTTTGCGGACGAAGTATTGACAGAGGTAGCCAATCAGATGGCAGACTTGTTGAAAGAGTTAAACAAGGAAAAGAAATCTTTCCTTGATTTAGGCATCAGCTACGAAGAAAAAGCCTTTTACGATATTCTTAAAGCCATAGCCAAGCAATTTGGATTTGAATATCCAGAAAACAAGCTATTGAAACTTGCAGCAGAAATCAAAAAGATAGTGGCGGATAAGTCTAAATATACCGACTGGTCTACTCGCGATGATATAAAGGCAGAACTAAAAATGGATTTGATTTTGGTTTTGGCCGAATACGGCTATCCTCCTGTGACGAATGACGAGGTGTTTAAGGAGATTCTGGAACAGGCGGAGAATTTCAAAAAGTATAATGGATAAAACGACTAATATGAAAGATACAATAAAAGGTATTATAATTGGAGTTGTCAGTAGCTTAATAGCATCCGGTATTATTTATGGGACAACAGAGAAGTTTTTGTGGAATATTCAATTACCCCTATGGGGTTGGCTCATACTAACACTTGTCATTCTTTTTGCATTTTATCTTATCAAGCGTCTTATACTATTACATAAAATACGAGATATTATTTCCGAATATACAGAAGGTGCTTTTGGAGATTCCTATGTTTATACATGGGAATTCAAACGAAATAGGAAAGGGCAATATAGTGTTTATGGATATGAAGCGACAAAAATAGCTTTGAAAAAGTCATTAGCAGAACAGAATAATGAGCATATTTTTACTTGTGGACATGAAGTACCCGAACAAATAATAAAAATGATGATACAGTTGACTTTAATGTCAATGATAAAGAAGCGATTAGGTGTTTTGTTACGACCTACATTAGAATACTTACATTGGATAGAAAATTCTCAGTGTCACAAATTACTTCATTAAAAAGCTATGAATACCGAATCTCAAAACATAGAGTTCAAAGAATCTTGGCGCGACGAATACCAGAAATGGATTTGTGGCTTTGCCAATGCACAAGGCGGTATCCTTTATGTGGGCATAAAGGACAATGGCGAAGTGTGCGGTGTACAGGATGCCAAGAAACTGATGGAAGACATTCCGAACAAGATGCGCGACATGATGGGTATCTTGTTGGATGTCAATCTGAAAGAGAAAGACGGGAAGGCTTATCTGGAGATTGTGACGGAGGCTTATCCTTATCCCGTCAGTTTCCGTGGCAAGTATTACCAACGGAGCGGTGCGACCAATCAGGAACTGAAAGGGGCGGCACTTGACCGCTTTATGCTTCGTAAACAAGGAAAGACATGGGACGGTGTGCCTGTGCCTTATCTGAAAGCGGAGGACTTGGATAACGCTACGTTTGATTTGTTCCGCAAGTATGCCAAACGGAGCGGACGCATGGAGGAAGCGGACTTAATGGACGATAATCATGGACTGTTGGAGAAGCTCCGACTTTATGAAGGCAGTTACTTGAAACGTGCTGCTGCCTTACTATTCCATCCCGACCCGGAAAAGTATGTGACCGGAGCGTTTGTAAAGGTTGGCTTCTTCCGCGAAGGTATGGATTTGGTATATCAGGACGAAGTGCACGGCAATCTGTTCCAGCAAATCATGAAACTGATGGACTTGCTGTGTACCAAGTACATGAAAGCCATCATTACCTACGAAGGCATCCAACGGATAGAAACATTGCCTATGCCCCGTGAGGCACTCCGTGAAGCATTATTGAATGCCTGCATCAACAAAGACTACGCAGAACCTTCTCCTATTCAAATCCGCGTGTATGAAAACAAGTTGGAGATAATCAACGGTGGGGTACTGCCCGAAGGATGGACGGTGGAAACCTTATTGTCCTCACATCGGAGTATGCCTTATAACCCTGATATAGCCAATACGTTTTTTCGTGCTGGTGAGATTGAGGCGTGGGAACGCGGCATCAAGCGCATTATCACTGCTTGTAAGAAAGATGGATTCTCCACACCGGAATTTCGTTATGATGCTTCGGGTATATGGACAACCTTTAAGTTTGAGTACCCGGAAAGGGCTACGATCCAAAGCGACCAGAAAACTACCCAAAAGACCATACAAAAGACCATACAAAAGCTAACGGAGCAACAACAAGCCATATTGGTCTATCTGAATGAACACCCCAATGCCACACGAAAAGAATTATGTGAGAAGATTCCAGGTGTGACAATGGGAGGTGTTATACACAATCTTTCCCGCCTTCAAGAGCTTGGCTTACTGAAACGTATAGGAGGCAGGAAGCAAGGATATTGGCAAATTATAGAATAAAAAAGGATTATGGACGATTGGGAAGAATCTGAAAACTGGCACGAGGACTTGATGGCATGGGAACACTTTCAAGATGAGCTTGAAAGGATTAATGGATCCCCCTATAAATTTCTAAAAAGTCCCTTCATCTTTCAGTTCGACCCGTAACCCATTGTCTGAAAGCCTATTGACGGGCTGAAGGATTAGGTGTGCATCTTTCAGCCTGCTGTCATGCAGAAGAGGCCAAATCATTCTGCGCCAAACGAAAAATCGTTCGGCTGAGAATGATTTTTCATTTGGCGCAGAAAAAAATAGCGTCATGCCCAAGGCAATGTCCGCCTCTCTACGAAGTAGGGCTGAAACATGGCTGAAAGATGTCCGGATGAAAGTTCAGCCTATAACCATCTTACTATAAACCTATTATATCAATCCCTGAAGGATGAAAGGCAATTTCGTAAAACTCTTGGGAGGGAAGCCGCATGAACTATCCTTAATAGTGGAAAGAGCTTCCCCCCACAAACTCACGCAGCAGGGAAGTCGGTGGAATTTCATCGTCTGCCATAGGCACGAAATAGCGCAGGAACTTACGCAAACGATAAGCCTCGGAATACTCCGGTACATTTTCAGGCACCCTTTCCAATATCGGCAGAGCCTGGTTGCGAATGACCGCCAATTCGAACAACAAAGCACTGTTGAACATGGCATCGGCCTCTTCCTGATAAGGGAAAATCCATTTGTCTTCCCCCTCTCGCACACTGGGCCAACGGCGGATGGTATCCAAGGCCGAATATCCCCGGTATTTGTAATCGCGGATGATACGCCGCAACAAACGGTTGTCCGTAGTCGGAATATAATTATGCGCATCCAACAGGATAGTCGTCATGGCCGAGACATAAATACGATATTTGTATTGTTCCTCTATCTGGGCTGTCAACTCAGGATTCAAGCCGTGGATGCCCTCCAGAATCAGTATCATGTGCTCTTCCAACCGAAGTTTCTTCCCGCTCTTCTCACGCAGGCCTGTCTGAAAATTGAAATGGGGCAGTTCCACTTCCTCGCCTGCCAACAACGCTTGCAGTTGGCTGTTGAAAAACGGAAGATCCAAAGCATAGAGCGACTCGAAATCATACTCTCCATGCTCGTCCCGCGGCGTATGCTCCCTATCCAAGAAGTAATCATCCAACGATATGGGATAAGGTTTTATCCCGTTGGCCATCAACTGAATGGACAAGCGTTTGCTGAACGTCGTCTTTCCGCTCGACGACGGACCGGCTATCAATATCAGTTTCAAAATCCGCCTCGACTGTATTTCATCGGCAATACGTACGATCTTCTTTTCCTGTAATGCCTCGGCTACGTTGATCAACTCCGTAGTCCGACCCTCTTGACAAGCTTTGTTAAAGTCACCTACAGTACCCAGTCCGACAATTTCCTGCCAACGATGATGCTCGCGAAAGATTTCGAGCATCTTCTCCTGATGTACCATCTCCTCCAGTTTTTCGGGATTCTTCCTGGACGGAATACGCAACAACAGGCCATCATAATATTTCATTACGTCAAACACCTTCAATCCTCCCGTCGATGTCAGCAGCGAACCGTAAAAATAATCCACCGTCTGATCCAACTGGTAATAATGCGTGTAGATAGCACCATAGCTCTCCAGCAACCGTACTTTGCTCGTCATTCCCTGACGGCGGAACATTTCTATCGCGTCCTCTGTAGGACTTTGTATACGATGGAAAGGTATGTCGGCATCTACAATTTCCCGCATCCGGCGCCAAATGGCCGTCACGTCATCCTCTTCTATCGGCCGCCCTATACGCAAGTCGCAATAGTACCCTCTCGATACCGGCGTCTCGATGCGCAACACACACCCGGGAAATAAATCTTTCACTGCTTTTACCAACACGAAAAAAAGCGAGCGGGTATAAGTACGCATTCCTGAAGACGAGGTAACATCAAGGAACTCCACATCTTTATCATTATAAAAACGATAATGAAGTCCTTCCACCTTATTATTGACCTTCGCACTGACCGGCCCGTAAGGCATTTGCAGATTTAACGCATGATAAGCGTCCCAAAGTGTACTTCCGATAGGGAGTTGAAGAGTTTTTTTATTATTTTTGCAACGTATTTTGATTTCTTGTACCATAAAGCTTTTCGGGGATTTGAATAAACACCTTAAAAATAGGCAATGGGACGGAGAAAACATACTATCGTTCACTTATATTTCGACTGTTTATGGTGGTTTTAGCATTTTTAAAGCTTTTAGGTTGCCTTGGCCTGCTGATGTACGGTACAAGACTCATGGGAGAGAGCCTGCAACAATTAGCCGGGGAACGGCTCAGGCATATCCTCGATTCACTGACCACCAACCGTTTCACGTCCTTGCTCACCGGCGCGTTGGTCACAGCCATGATACAGTCCTCCACCGCAGCTTCGCTGATGACCGTCAGTTTCGTACATGCCGGCATGCTCACGCTCGTCCAGGCCCTGCCCATCCTCATGGGAGCATCAGTAGGCAATACATTCATCGCCTGGATTATGGCCGCCGAATTCAATTTCAGCATCAGCAACTACATTTACCCCTTGATATTAGTGGCGTTTATAATGACCTACTACCGCAAATGGAGCGCGTTGGGCAATTCTATCTTCGGCCTATGCTTCATCCTGCTGAGCCTTGGCCTGCTCTGCCACATGGCCGACGACATGACGCTGACCGGGCCAGACGGCATAGCCCGCTACTTGGCTGTTTCCGATGAGAATTACGCCTCGTATGCCATATTGCTGCTCATTGGTGCTGCCGTCACTTTCGGCGTACAGTCCTCCGCCGTGCTCATGGCCACTTCAATGGCCCTGTGTTCCACCGGCGTATGGTCCATCTATTCCGGCGTGGCTTTTGTGTTGGGTGAAAACATCGGCCGAGCCATCGTCACTTGCCGTGCGGCATCTTCTGCCGGAACGCCTGCCCGCCGTACAGCTCTCGGACAACTCGTTTTCAATTTGAGTGGCGTAACCTGGATGTTTTTGGCCTTTCCTTATTTCGTCAATTTGCTATGCGACTTTATCCATTTCGACCCGACGCAAAAGCTCATGGCGGCCGACAAGAACCTGGCTTACGTTTTGGCAGCCTTCCATACCGGTTTCAATCTTTGCAACGCCGCCCTGTTTATCGGTTTGGTCAACCCTCTCGAACGACTGGCTACCCGCTGGGTGGCCAAGCCACGGCACAACGACGAAGAGGAAAGCCAGTTGCGTTTCATTACCAAAGGGATGCTCGACACTCCGGAACAGTCCGTCATGGAAGCCCGTAAGGAAATCATCAACTATGCCGACACCGTTACAAAAATGTTCACCCAAACCCGTTTCCTGTTCTCCGTATCCAATGAAACGGAATTTAAAAATATTTTCACCTTGGTGGAACACTATGAAGATATTTGCGATGAAATGGAAGTAGACATAGCCAACTACCTGAACAAAGTCTGTACCGAAGAACCATCGGTCGACCTTAAACGTGCCATCTGCGGCATGCTACGCGAAGTGGCCGAAATAGAAAGCATCGGAGACAGTTGCCATCACATCGCCCATACCGCCCGGAGGAACTATCGAAGCACCCAACAACTCACGGAAAAACAGTTGGAACACATCCACCAGATGTTCCAACTGGCAGAACAAGCATTGGAACAAATGCGAACCATCTTATCCATCCGGAAAGCCCCGAGAGAGGCTTCTGCAGCCTACTATATAGAAAAGGAAATCAATAAATTCCGCAACCAACTGCGTAACCTGAATTTTACAGACGTAAACAACGGAGTGTATAATTACCAGACCGGGGCAATGTATATGGATGTCATCAACGAATGCGAACAACTCTCCGACTGCATCCTCAATGTAACGGAGGCACGGTTGGAGACCAACACACCGTCCTGAACAGAAGAACTCTTCCCCCTCCGTTTATCGTTTTATGACAGGCAAATAAAAGCAACAAAATTTGTTTTTCCACATTAAACACATTACTTTTGCGAAGTAAATTTATTAACCTAATCATTTATCATCATGGATAATTATAAAACCCTTCTTAATAGTTTTGCCATCACCGAGGAAATCAGTGAAGACCAATACACCCAATTGGAAGATTTGACAACTGGCGTCAGAGCCAATACATATATTTCACCGGGAAGTTACTACATTATTGATTTCTATAAAATGGAATTTTACCATGTGTTCGAAAACCATTGCTTTTTATGCGGATACACACCACAAGAAGTCCGGCGTATGGGATTTGACTTTTACCTCAAGTGTATCCCCAAAAACGAAGCCCCCATGTTATTTGAAATCACACGCGCGGGATTTGAGCGTTTCAACCAACTGCCGGAACAAGACAAAATGGAGTATTCCCTCTATTACAACTTCCATTTGAAGAAAGAAAGCTTCAAAATCCTGGTCAACCAAAGAATCGCTCCATTAAAGCTCTGCCATGGTAAATTATGGTTGGCCCTTTGTGTAATGACCCCTGCAGCATGTAATGAAACAGGAAGAGTGTTCCTTCGCAAACACCAAGGTATCCCCTCTGCATTTTTCTATTCCCTGAAAGAAAAAGCATGGTCGGAATTTACTTTCATCACCTTGAGCGAAATAGAAAAACAAGTCATCTTCTGCGGCTTAAAAGGCATGTCCCTCCAAGAAACAGCTGAAGAAATATGCCGGGGAGTTGACGCTGTCAAGAAAGTCCGGCGTAACCTGTTAAAAAAAAGCGGAACAAAAAATTTCAGAAGTTTCTGCCAACTCTGCCTCCAACACCATTTGATATAGTGCCGACGACAACGTTCTTCCCCTTCCGGCCTGTGCCTTCCGATGAAAGCACAGGCCTTTTCATTCTTTTCCCGGTCAAAAAATTACCCTTTTGGATAAAAATAAGACTTCAGACAGTCATTTTTTCCGAAACATTCCTTCCATCCTTGTTTTTATTCCTACATTTGGACTAACCAAAACGGAGGTATCATGAAACACGTCATCATAGCCGGAGGAGCCGGATTCATAGGTTCCCATCTTTGCGAATACCTGCTACATAAAGGTGATAGGGTCATCTGTCTGGACAACTTCCGGACGGGACATCCCAAAAACGTGTCAGCCTTAACGAACCACCCATACTTCAAATTAGTGGAACACGACATCACCATGCCCTATATGATAAAAGGTATCGATGAAATCTATAATCTGGCTTGCCCGGCTTCTCCCATACACTATCAGGACTCCCCCATTGAAACCACCAAGACTTCGGTCATCGGCACGCTCAACCTGTTGGAACTGGCACGCGAAAACCATTGCCGGTTCCTCCAAGCCTCTACCAGTGAAGTCTACGGCGACCCGGAAGTCCACCCACAGCCCGAAAGTTATTGGGGGCACGTCAACCCGAACGGCATCCGTTCCTGCTATGACGTGGGCAAGCGCTGTGCCGAAAGCCTTTGCATGGACTATCACCGGAGATATGGCGTAGCGGTGAAAATCATCCGCATTTTCAACACCTACGGGCCGCGCATGGCCTGTGACGACGGACGTGTGGTTTCCAACTTCATCCTGCAAGCCTTGCAAGGCAAAGACCTCACCATCTACGGCAACGGCATGCAAACCCGGAGTTTCCAATACGTGGACGACCTGATTCGGGGCATGGAACGTATGATGTCCACCCCGGACGGCTTCACCGGACCGGTCAATCTCGGCAATCCGGAAGAACATACCATCCTGGAGTTTGCCGAACGGATTCTTGAACTGACAGGAAGCCAGTCACGGATGGTACTCCGTCCTCTCCCCGCCGACGACCCGAAACGGCGCAATCCGGACATCACATTGGCACGGCAGGCATTGGACTGGCACCCCCGGATATCCCTCCGTGAGGGATTGCAACAGACCATCGCCTACTATCGCAACCTTTTGGCTGAAAGCCCATCACAAAATATCTCCCGACCATGAACAAGCACGTCCCTTCCATATCCGTCTGCATGGTGACTTACAATGCGTCACCGTTCTTGCGTGAATGCTTGGACAGCATCCTGTCCCAGACATTCTCCGATTATGAACTGCTGATTGTGGACGATGGCTCCACAGATGATACTGTGGATATTATCCGTTCTTATCCGGACAGAAGAATCCGGCTCATTCGTCACCGGCACGACTATATTGCCTCCCTGAACCTTCTGTACAACAATGCCCTCGGCAAATACATTGCCCGTATGGATGCGGACGACATAATGGTCAGCGACCGTTTACAGGCTCAATACGAATATATGGAAGCGCACCCCGAAACCGACATCTTGGGCGGGCACATGCACTGTTTCAATGCCGGGGAGTACGATTGCATCCTGCCTGCGGGCACGGACATCACCATGCCTCAAATGCTGGAACAATGCTATGTAGCCAATCCCACGTCTTTCATCCGCAGGTCAAGTTGGGTGTCGCACCACCTGTCCTACCGTAGCGAAGGCATTTACGCCGAAGACTACAACCTGTGGTTGGATGCCCTGTTGGGCGGATTGCGTATCCGCAATCTGGACAAGATTGTGGTGCACTACCGTTTCAATCCTGAACAAATCAGTTGTAAGTATAAGGAAATCCAAGCAGCCCACGCCATGGCCTTGAAGGACAAATACGGCCGGTTATGGGCCGAAAAGGAACAAGCCGTAGCACTCGAAGAGGTGGAAATTCCCCTCAGCAATCTCCCGCTTACCGTGGTCATACCTTTTTATAATGAAAGGGAAGAGGTGGGGAACACTTTGGAGAGCATCCGGCAGACCGTCGGGGACGAAGTGGAGGTCATTCTCGTGGACGACTGTTCCGATGATGGATGGGACTATGTCGCCTGCGCCCGGCAATACGGGGCGCATTACATCCGTAACTCCATCCGCATCGGGGCGGCCGCAGCCAAGGAAAAAGGCATCCGCAGCGCACGTAGCCCTTACTTCCTCCTGTTGGATGCCCACATGCGTTTCTACATCTCCGGCTGGCACCGGATTCTGTTACGCCTTTTGCAGGAAAACGACCATCGTTTGCTTTGCTGCCAGACCCGCGTCCTGCAAAAGGAAGAGGGCCGGATAAAAGACACGACGGACATCCGCACTTTTGGGGCATACCTGTCTTTCCACGGAGGCGAGACCATCCCTTCCGTTTCATGGCTTTGCCGCGAGAAAGCCCTTCATCTTACGGACAACCGGATTCCTTGTATTCTCGGTGCAGGATATGCCGGGAGCAAAACCTATTGGGACAAGCTGAAAGGTTTCCAAGGATTGGTACATTACGGCTGCGAGGAACTCTATGTAAGCCTGAAGGCGTGGTTGGAGGGCGGAGGCTGCCGCCTTGTGCCGGAAGTGGAAATCGGCCATATCTATAAAGACCGGTTCTCCTACACCGTCTATCCATCGCAAATCCTGTACAATTATTTGTTTGTGGCCGAGGTGCTCTTCCCCACCTCATTGAAGTGCAAGACATTCGCGTTGGCCTGGTTGCGGAACGGGGATGCCTACGGAAAAGCCCTGAAATGGATGGAATGGTACAAGGCACGCAACGAAGGACTGAAATCCTTTTTCCGTACCTTCCAAGGACATGACTGGCCTTTCGTAATGGGCATCAACCGGCAGGTCAGCCGGGAGATGGAGAAAGAAATCGACCGGAAGTCCACCTCCTTGGCGCATATCGTATCAGCGTGCCTGACCCGTTGCAGGCAAGTATCCACCTATGGGCTAATGGACGGACTGACGGGATACGTCCTGCTGTTTTGGACTTACTTCCGCTATTCCGGCGAAACACGTTATGAAGACGAAGCCACGGAGTGGTTCAACCGGATATGCGAAGAAATCCCCAAGGGAGAACTGCCGTTGACTTTCCGAAACGGGATATTCGGTATCGGTTGGGCTTTCATCTACCTGTGGGAACAAGGGTATGTGACGTATGAGGAAGTAGAAGAGGAATTGGCAGAGGCTGACCGCCGCGCCTTGTCGCTGTCTCCCCTGCGCCTTACGGATTTGTCCCTCGAAACCGGTTTGGGCGGCCTGTTGCTTTATCTCACCGCCCGGATAGGCCATCAAAAGAGGATGCACGTTCCCGTCACATTTCCGGAGACCTATATCCACGAAACGGTGGAAGCCGCGAAAGCGGCCTTGGCAGTCCGTCCGGAAAAGCCGGACGCCCGTTGGGTGTCCGTGCTGATGTTGGCCGCCTTGTTAGAGCAAGACGATTGGGCTACCCTCCCGTTGCTCGTCAGTGATATTACGGATGTGCCCGATTTCCTTCCCAAGGACGAAGCATTTTGGACAGACGGCCTGTCGGGCGTAGCCGGTTATGCGTTGAATTTAATTCACTTTAAAAATATATGCCATGAAGTTGAGTAAGTATTCTTTTGTCATCAAGAGAGGTTCTGATTACGTTTTGTACAATTGTTGGACGGAAAAGATGGCCGTGTTGGAAGACCGGTTGAGAGAATGGTTGGAATCCGGTGATGTAGACCACATCCAGGACATCCATCCTGAATTTTACGACTACCTGCTTCGGGAACAGTTCATTGTGGACAATAAAGTGAACGAGGCAGAAGAAGTCATCAGGAAGTGGAAAGAGGAAGAGGAGAAAGGCGACAGCCTCAACATTATTGTCAATTCCACTTTGGATTGCAACATGCGTTGTTGGTATTGTTATGAGAAGCATAGAGAAAATACCAATTTGACTTCCGAGACGATTTCAGCCCTGCTTAATTTAATCCGGAAAAAAGTAGCAAGACCGGAATTAAAAAGAGTACACATAGCTTTCTTTGGCGGTGAGCCACTGTTAAGCTTTGAACAATCTGTTTGGCCTCTGTTATTTCAGGCAGATGAACTATGTGTACAACATTGTAAATTGTTTAGCACAAGTTTCGTTACCAACTCTTATCTACTTTCAGAGGACATCATATCCCAATTAGAAACCTTACACTTGTGCAATGCTGTCTCTTTTCAAATCACCTTGGACGGTAATGAAGAGACCCATGACAAAGTCCGCCATTTGGCTTCTGGAAAAGGTTCTTACCAAAGGATTTTATCCAATATCCGCATGGTACTCCGACATAAAATGCCAGTCACATTACGTTTAAATTGCACAGGATATAATATACGCACATTTGTAGATGTGGTATCCGATTTGAAAAATTTGCCACAAGAATACAAGAACTTTGTGACCATTGACTTTCAACGGGTATGGCAGGATGCTCCACGTACTGACGTGGATATGCCCACAGAACAAAAGAAACTTCGGGAACTTTTCCTACAAGAAGGATTCCGCGTGAATGAGCTGAAGCATATAGACATCAGCCGATGTTATGCAGACAAAGCCAATGACATTGTGGTAAACTATAATGGAGATTTATATAAATGTACGGCTCGGGATTTCATACCTGAAAACAGTGAGGGAAAACTTTTACCGGACGGTGAAATGCGATGGAACGAAAAACGCAAACTCCGTGAACAATTAAAGTATGGGAATCAAGCCTGCATGGCCTGCCGGATATATCCGCTCTGTCATGGGAGTTGTAGCCAAGTAAAGATTGAGGCACAAGGACAATCCGGATGCATCCGTAACTATTCTGATATCTATAAGACAAAGGTTATAAGAGATAGAGTGGATTTCCTTTTGGAATCCTATGTGTAACATTTTAAAAACAAATTTTATGAAACAGCGAAAGAAATCGTTGAAGTTGCTACTCAGTAGCAATTTCAGACCTCTGGAAGAAAGTAAAGAGGGAAAACTCTTAGGAGGATTCGCAGCGATTGTTGCTTCTACAGGAAATAACTGTATGTGCAACGGTAATAACTGTGACTGTAACACAAGTTGCGATCCCCCGAATAACTGTATGTGCGACGGAAATAACTGTAGTTGTTCTTCCTCTTCTTCACCCTCTTCCTCAAATAGTAATACAGGTGGAGGCACAACGACTCAGTCTCCTTCATCCAGTAGTTCTACTTTTGGACTGTTTGGGTTCTTCTAACAAATTTCAAGAAAAGAGGGAATGGGGAAGTCCCATCCCCTCACATTAAACCAAGCTTGTAATAATTATGAAACATTGGATTACTTTTCTATTTGCCTTATGCAGCTCTACGATTTCCGCACAGCAAACTCCATACCAACTATGGGGAGCTGTACGCGATGCCTTTACAAAAGAATCCATTCGTAATGTCCACTTAACCTTAATGACCCCAGATAGTGTAGAAATCGTAAAAGATGTATCTGTTGGAAGCACTCCGGGAAGTCCCAATTTCACTGTAACCGACATACCCGGAAGCGGAACGTATATTTTACGCTGTGAAAAAGAAGGCTACACCACCATAGACACCCCGGTCAAATTAAAATACAGCCGTTTACGGCAGACCCGCGTATTCTTAGACAAAGACATACTAATGACCAAAGAAATGACCCGCAAACTAAAAGAAGTGGAAGTGAAAGCCACTTTAGTGAAAATGGTCATGAAAGGCGATACCATGGTATACAATGCAGCAGCTTTCCAATTGGCACAAGGCTCCATGTTGGACGAGTTGGTACGTCAACTGCCCGGTGTGCGATTGGAAAACGGGCAAATCACCGTAAACGGACGTTTCGTGAGCAGCCTGATGCTCAACGGGGAGGACTTTTTCAAGGGTAATCCTAAAATAGCTTTGGACAACCTACCGGCTTATATGGTGGACAAAGTAAAGGTGTATGAACGGCAAAACGACCGTGACAGAGCCTTGGATATTAAAAAAATGGGTGAGGAGCCTTTGGTAATGGACGTGAACCTGAAAAAACAATACAGCATCGGTTGGATAGCCAACGCTGACGCGGGATATGGCACGGACGACCGGTATGGGGCACGTTTCTTCGGTTTGCGCTTTTCTCCCCAAACCCGTTTGTCCCTATATGGAAATTTTAATAACATCAACGACATGCGTACTTCTGATACATACGGGAATTGGAATGGAGGAAGCGTCCCTGAAGGCACTACCGACCGCCAGTCCGGTGGCATGGACTTGTTAGTAAAAGACAAAGAAGGACAGTATAAGCTGACCGGCACGCTCACCGCCTACCATCAGAAGGAAAAAAAAGACATGCAACGCCTCTCCACTACATTCTTTTCCAATGGGGATATTTATAACCGTACATCGAATTCCTTTAGGAACAGACAATGGTATATAAATCCCTATATCGACTTACAACTCACTCCTAAGAAAGGTTTGTTCTTCAGGATCAACCCTTACGCAAGATACCAAAACAACCAAGGAGACGCATTGACCCGAAGTGCGGACTTCACGGAAAACGTATACGAACATTACAAGGGAGAAGCCTTGGACAGCCTCTTTGCCCCCAATGCTTCGGAGGTTTATACCCGCATTTTGGTAAACCGCCTGATGAACAGCCAGGAATCAAAGGCATACCAATTCAGCACAGGGAGCAGCATAGAACTTTCCACCAAAGGAGTGACCGGGAATGACAGGTTCACCATAAGAGGAAATTACAATTACAATAAAAACCGGAACAGGAATCTCCAACGATATGATGCCTCTTATTGGAACCACGGTAGCCATACAGGCAACCAACGTACTGCCCAATACGGGGAAAACCATTACAAGAATGCCTATTACGACTTGTTGGGCGAATATTCACTGGAACTGGCCAACAAGAACATGGTGTGGCGGATTACACCGGGATATATGATAGACTACGCTTATCAAAATACATCACGTCCTTTTTATACCTTGGACGCAAACGGAATGTGGGAATACGATGTAGACCAACTTTCGTCCATGAAAGACGGCTTGACCCAATACATTGACCTGCAAAACAGTTTTTACTCCACCCGGAAAAATTGGGCGCACAATGCATTCGTGAACCTGCAATACTCCATTTTAGAAAACAACAATGAAAAACTATGGTTGTATGTGAGATTTCCCATGCGCATGGCTACCGAGAAGTTGGATTACCAACGGGAACGGACGGACACCCTGCTACGGAGGCATCTGAATTTCTTTGAACCGGATTTGAAGTTAAAGTACTATCCGAAAGTAGAAAACCGGGACATATTTTTCATCTTGAACTATCGGCTTACTCATTCCGCACCGGATTTGTCTTATAACATAAACTATCGGGATGATGCCACGCCCTTGGTAGTCCGCCTGACTAATCCGGGACTGAAAAACGCGCATAACCACAACCTCTACACATCTTATAATTGGGGGGACTGGAAAAAGCAAAGGTTCTTCTATACTGCCCTATACTATAATTTGAGTCTCAATGCCCTTGCGCAATCACTCACCTACGACCGGATGACAGGAATCCGGACTTACCGGCCGGAAAACGTCAACGGGAACTGGAATATCGGGGGGACGTTCAGTACCACCACGGCATTAGACAAGGAAAAGCTCTTCACCTTAGTGACTTACACCAACTGGGGCTACAACCATAGCGTGGATTTCCTGAATCTGGATGATGCGGAACACAGCATCCGTAACACGGTCAACAATACCACGTTGGGAGAAAGCCTGAATTGCGAGTTCCGCAAAAACGGATACTTTGCCGGGTTGAGAGGAAACTTCAACTGGTTGAGGGCGAAAGGAGCGAACATACGTACCATCGAAAGCTATAATTACAGCTATGGCATTACGGGAAAAGCCCCTTTGCCTTGGAATCTTGAAGTCAGTGCAGACTTGATGATGTACAGCCGGAGAGGGTATGAAAGCAACTTGTTGAATACAGATGAGTTAGTGTGTAACATGCACCTGAGCAAATCTGTCCTGCGTGGCAATCTGGTATTCATGATAGACGGCTTCGACTTGTTCAAACAACTGTCTAATGTGCGTTATAATGTCAATGCACAGGGGCAGACAGAAACCTACTACAATGTCATGCCACGCTACTTCATGTTCCACGTGATGTATAAACTGAACCGAGAACCGAAAAAGAAAAACTGACGAATATGAAACATGCCATTCTGATTATCGCTTACCATCAGGCAGATTTCATCAAACGCTGTATAGATAATTTTGATGACGATTTCCTGGTCTTTATCCATTGGGACAAGAGGGCGGAACTTACGGAGGCCGACCAAGCCATGCTGGCCGGGCATCCCTGCATGAAATTCTTGGGGAAAGACTATCCGGTGAACTGGGGAAGCTACGGATTGGTACGGGTAACGCTATTGCTCTGCCGGGAGGCGATGAAACACGGGGATGTGGAGTATTTCCACCTTATCAGTGATGCGGACATGCTGACGCGCAATGCAGCCTGCTTCAAACATTTTTTCCAAATACACAAAGGGGAAAACTTCATGGAATACGGCAAGTACAATTCCGAAAGCGGAACTTTCGACGAGGAGTGTTTCCAGAAAATGACGCTGTTCCACCGCACGGAGAAATATAACCTGAGAGACCAAGAGGAACATAAACGTTATGCTGCAGAATTGGAAGAGCAACGGAAAAGCAACAAACGCCGCCCCTTACCCGGCATTCCGCTTTACGGAGGACCGGCGTGGTGGAGCCTGACCCGTGAATGCGTGGCATATCTGTTGGAGAAAGAAGACTATATCGAACAACTTTATACCGACACGCTCCTGCCCGACGAGATGTTTACCCAGACGTTGCTGATGAATTCCCCGTTCGCTTCCACAGTGGTCAACAAACATCTGCGTTACATCTGTTGGGAGCATCGGAACGGCAACCGTCCTGCCGTGTTGGATGAAAGTGACTTTGCACGGGTTCTGCGGGGGGATTTCTTCTTTGCCCGTAAGGTGGATCCAGAAGGGGTATCAAAACCGTTTGTACGTCTGGTAGACGAAATCTGCCTGCATGCCCCGTTCATAGCCGACGGGACAAAAGAGACGTGGGAAAGCCTGTTGGATACAATCCATTCCTTCCTGTATGCCAAACGGGACATATATAAGGTACGAGGATACCGGTACGGCACCATAGGCGTATGGATATTCCTGTACTTATATGGGAAACTGAGGCATTCGCCTTTCGACCTTCCGGCTTGTCTGGAACAGACTGCCGAGGTGTGGGAGGAGGACTTGGACACGGAAACGCCTTCTGAGGAGTGGGGATTCCTGGGCATGGCCGTCTGCATGGAATACTTGTACCAATTCATGGACTGTTCCCTGTTGGACGTGGCATTGGACGAAGTGAACGACTACGCCTATAATTACCTGTGCAACATGGGGACGGAGGAAATAGACGAGGAATGGAGGGCTTCTTTCCAAGCTTATTTCCATTACCGGGAAAAGAACGGGAGGCTCACGGAAACCGACCGCAAGGTATGGAATATCTTAAACAAGGAAAAAACAGCCTGTACTGCTGCCGCATGGACTTTCTCTTGTCCGGAAGAGGTGGCAGAAAGAATGAACCGTACCAGTTCGTTGGGGCTTTCCGGCTATGCCGGATTGGGACTGGCGTTATTGGCCAAAATCACAGGAAAAGAACAGGCTGACTGGTGGCCTTTGCTTGACCTCATCCAAAAACAATGAAACGATGAAATTCACCCGGCAGTTCGACCAAATGGATTGCGGCCCGGCTTGTGTCCGCATGTTGGCTGACGCCCACGGGCGCCAGTACCCCATATCCTATCTGCGTTCCTTGGCGCATTTGAGCCGGGAAGGGGTGAGCGTGGCCGGTATACGTGATGCCTTGGAACATATCGGGATGAGGTCTGCGTCTTTTGAGATGACGTTGGAACAACTGCGGGCCGATTGCCCTTTACCGGCCATCTTGCATTGGGAACAGAACCATTTCGTGGTGTTGTACGATGTGCGGCAAAGCAAATGGAACGGCGCATGGAAGTATGCCGTGGCCAACCCTGCATATGGGAAATATACTTTCTCGGAAAAGGAATTTTCCAAATATTGGTTGAATGGAGACAAGGGAATCGCCGTGGTGGCAGAACCGACTCCGGCATTCTACGAAAAGAAGTCTGTCAAGGAAAAACACAGTTTCCTGCAGTTTATCAGGAAGTATGTATGGCCGTTCAGGAAAGAAATGGTGCAGTTGTCTTTCGGCATGCTGAGTGGCATCCTGCTTTCATTGGTAGCCCCTTTCCTTACGCAGGCCATGGTGGACAGCGGTATCGCCATGCGCGACATGGATGTCATCCGCAACCTCTTGTTTGCCCAGATAGCCCTGTTTATCGGTTCTTTCTCCATGGGGATGATCAGCAGCTGGGTGACCCTGTACATGGGGACGCGCATCAACATCAACGTGCTCCACGACTATCTATGCAAGTTGCTGCAACTTCCCATGACTTTCTTTGAAACCAAGAGCGTGGGAGATTACCAACAGCGGATAGGCGACCACGGAAGAATACAGGGATTTACCACGCAAGCCACCATGCAAACCCTTTTTTCACTGGTGTCATGTGCCGTATTGTTGGTCATTATCGGCTACTACAATATCATCATTCTTGCGGCCTACCTTCTCATTACGGGATTGAGCACGGCTTGGATGAGCTATTTTTTCAGGCTCCGCAAATCGCTTGATTATGAGCAGTTCCGCGTGGGAGTGAGGAACCAGAACAAGCTTTTTGAAATGATGAACGGCATTGTGGACATCAAAGTCAACACTTACGAGCAATACAAGATAGGGGAATGGAACGGGATGCAGGAGGAACTATACCGTATGAGCCGTAAAAGTCTGCGGTTGGGACAAATACAAAACACGGGGTATACGGTCATTGGCCAAATACGGAATATTTTCATCACGTTCTGGATTGCGGCCGAAGTGGTGCAGGGCAACCTTACGCTCGGTATGATGATGAGCATTTCCAGTATCATAGGACAGGTAAACGGCCCGCTGTCGCAGCTTATCGGGTTCCTGCAACAATACCAAGATGCCAAAATCAGTTTGGAACGTTCCGAAGAGGTCTATTTGTGCCAGAATGAAGACCGGGAGGACATGAAGGAACTCACGCCGGACCGGCCTCCGTTGGACATCCGTCTGGAAAACGTCACGTTCCGGTATACCGGCAGCATCGGAAAGGCCGCTTTGGAAAATATCAGTTTTACCATCCCTTCCGGAAAGATGACGGCCATCGTGGGAGAAAGTGGGAGCGGAAAGACCACGCTCATGAAACTGCTTTTGAAATTTTATACACCTACGGAAGGGCATATACGGCTCGGAACAGATGATTTGGCGGATTACAAGGCTGAATCTGTCAGAAAGGCTTCGGGCATCGTCATGCAGGAGAACTTCATCTTTTCAGATACGATACAGAACAATATCACGATGGGGGAAGCATTCGACAGGAAACGGATGGACGAGGCTATTCGTGCGGCTTGCTTGGACGAATACATCGGAGGACTTCCTTTGGGCTTGCAGACTCATATAGGAGCCGAAGGCATAGGAGTAAGCGGGGGAGAGAAACAACGTATCATGATAGCGAGGGCTATTTACAAGAATCCGCTTTACCTGATGATGGATGAAGCTACCAGTTCGCTGGATGCGGAGAATGAACACCGCATTACGGAAAACATAGGCCGTATATGCCGGGGGCGTACATTGTTGGTCATCGCACACCGCCTGTCGACCGTGAAGAATGCCGACCATATCATCGTGCTGCGCCATGGTTGCGTGGTGGAATCCGGCACACACAAGGAACTCGTGAGTAAGAAAGGGTATTATTGGGAATTAGTCAAAAACCAACTGGAACTGGCCGAATCATGAAAGAGAGGAACACCATACATGCTTTTTTACTGCACTACGGCATTTCTACCGTATTGTTGTGTATGTTAGTGGCCATTGTCGTGATGTTGAACACGGTGGACATCAACCAGAAAGTAACAGCCGACCTCCTGAAGGAAAAAGGGGAATATAAGGCTTACGTGGTCAAAAACACTTATCTTTCCTTGGACAAGGGAGGCTCCCTGACCATAGATGCCATGGAGGGGGAGAAGCTGACGTTTACCATACAGTCTGTCATGGAAGAACCGGATTATTATGTGGTCTGCATGACACCTGATGTCCGGACTGCCGTGGAAAAGGCTTTTAGAGGTAATTCCAAACTGTCCGGCTATGTCTATACCCATAAGGTGAAACTGTGGCATCTGGTATTTTCCAAAATCTCTTTAAACAAAAATACGTTATGGTGAATGGTTTTTCGGTTATCATGCCTACTTACAACCAGGCTTATTTTATCCGCAGGGCGGTCATGAGCCTGATAAGGCAATCCTACCCGCAGTGGGAACTGATTATCGTGAATGATGGTTCAACAGACGCTACGGACAGAATCATCAGCGGCCTGCCACAGGATGAAAGAATCAAATACCTGCATTATCCGGATAATCGGGGGATGGGATATGCCCTGAACAAAGGGTTGGACATAGCACGGTACGGACATATTGCTTATCTTCCGTCGGATGATTTCTTTTATGCCGACCACCTGAAAGACTTGAAAGAGGCTTTCGAGTCCGACGAACGGGTTGTCCTGGCTTATTCAGGGGTGAATTTCGATGACACGGATGCCTATGCCCCAAGGGACAATACAGATTCGCTGACCATGATGCCTGGCCATTCTTTGCAGTTAGTGCAGGCCGCCCACCGTAAGACTGCCGACCGGTGGACGGAACGGCAAGAACTGGTGACTGCGGATCTTTTTATCATGTTCTGGCATAAACTGGCCGGACAGGGTATCTTCATGCCAACCCTGAGAATCACCGCGAAATGGACGAAGCATCCTTGGCAAAGGCATAAGATTTGCGAGGAAGATTTCGGAGGCAACCTGTATAAGTACAAGGACTATTACCAAGTGAAAGAACCGGTAAGAATCCGTATGAGCCGTTACCGGCTATTGGACGAAAAGGAAACGTATAAACCGGTGGCACGTTCCATTCCCGGCAAACCGTTGATGAAGATACTCATCATCGGGGCGTTGAATTACAACCCGGAACGTTTTTGTGCTTGGGAAGAAGCCGGATGCCAACTGTATGGCTATTGGTATCCTGTGCCTTCAATGGCTCATGAAAGCATAGGCCCGTTCCCTTTCGGGCATATTGAAACCATACCCCATGGAGCAGATTGGACGGAAAGGGTCAGAGACATTTGCCCGGACTTGATTTACCTGTGTTTCTGCTGTTCTTCCTTGGAGTTTGTGTATGACAGCATGATGGAGTTGCGGAAAGCAGGCGTACACGTGCCTTTCGTATGGCATCTGAAAGAAGGACCGCAGCTTTGCATGCGTTTCGGGACTTGGCCGAAACTGATGGAACTGTATGAACTTTCAGCCGGAAACATTATCACAAACCGGCGGACAAAAGAGTGGTATGATTTGTTTCTGCCGACAGGCAAACCTTATCTGATTTTGGATCAGGAAATGCCCAAAAAAGAATATTTTGAGAGACCGTTTTCGCCTAAAATCTCGGCTTCAGACGGGGAAATCCATACGGTGGTTATCGGACGGATGATCGGGATTTCCGTGGAAGACATGCGGAGATTGGCCGCACACCGCATCCATGTGCATTTGTACTCGGCCAGTTATTACAGGCAGAAGAACACGGGCAATAACTTGTATGGCAGGGTTGCACAAGGATATTTCCATGTGCATGCCTATTGCCCCAATGAAAAATGGGTGGAAGAATTTTCCCGTTATGATGCGGGTTGGCTACATGCCGGCCACAGCCGGAACAGGGGAGATTTGTTCCGTGCCATGTGGGATGATCTGAATATCCCCGCAAGGGTGGGCACATTGGCCGCAGCCGGTCTTCCCATGATTTTGCGGCGGAATACAGAACATATCGTAGCTTCAAAAGAACTGTCGGAACAATATGGAATAGGCATTTTGTATGATTCCATCACCGAACTGGCAACACAACTGCACGACAAGGATTTCATGGATATTCTAAAAAGAAACATGCAGGAGCATCGGATGGAATTTACAATGGATGCACATACGCCCGAACTTATCCGCTTCTTTCAATCCCTCATATAATATGATAATGGAAATACGTGAAAAGATGTTATGGCAGATAGCCAACACCGTAATGGTGAACCACCAGTTTATAGACACACCGGAATTTTGTGCCGAACAGGCAGAGGCTTCCCTTTTACTGTTCAAAGTTTCCCAACGATTAGATATAGACATTTACCGTGATTTTGCATTACGGTGTTTTGAGAGATGTGTATCCCAACTTCCTAAAATATCTCAAAAAGTGACCGCTGCAGGATGGGCCATCTGCCGGATTTTAAATGAAGGATGGACATCAGGGGACATGGATGCGATACTTCATGACGTGGACAAGAGAATAGTTCCTGTACTCAACCGGGATTTTGATTTCGGTGACGAAACGAAAGGAAACTTCATCCTCCCCCACTTTTACCTTCTGGAACGTCATAAGAAAGACAAGAATTATTGGACGACCCAAAGCGACATGATCCAAAACCTCAAGGCTTCCATCAACCGCCACACGGAAAAGGGTGGTGTTTTCTCCATCCTCTGCCAAGAATCCATCGACCGTTTCCTTCTCCATGCAGGTGTAAAAACAGTTTTTGCCGATAGTTATCCTGATACCTTGTATGCCCTTTCACCGGAAGAACTCACGGCGCAAGCATGGAGGTCTTTGCTTTACGGACAACGCATCGCTTGGACATTCAGCGAAAAAGAACTGGCCGACTATATCGACCGGAGGATTGCCGATTTCGATGCCACGGAAGACTTGAACTTGCAAGGTATATTAAGTATAGGACTAATCATATAATTTCCATGGAAAAAGAATATGACCTTATCATAGTGGGCAGCGGCTTATATGGCTGCGTCACGGCTTATCTGGCACATCAGGCCGGATGGCGTTGCTTAGTCATCGAAAAACGGGCTTTCACTGGCGGGAACATCCGCGATGAAGTGCGGGAGGGCATCAATGTACATTCATACGGGCCTCACGTCTTTCATACACGCCATCAGGAAGTGTGGGACTTTGCCAACCGATTTACCCCGTTCAACCATTTCCGTTATTGCCCTCTGGCACGATACGGCGGCAATATGTACAACTTGCCGTTCAACATGCACACTTTCTACCAACTGTACGGAACCCAGACTCCGGAAGAAGCCGCATTGCGGTTACGGCAAGAGCAAGGGCTTTACCCCCATCCCCGGAACTTGGAGGAAAAAGCCGTCTCCATGGTAGGCCGCACGATGTATGAAACCCTGATTAAAGGATATACCGAGAAACAATGGGGACGGAAAGCCACGGAACTCCCTCCATTCATCATCGAACGCCTGCCCCTGCGTTTCACTTTCGACAACAATTATTTCAACGACCCTTATCAAGGAGTTCCCATGGCAGGCTACTCACCTTGGGTGGACAAAATGCTGGAGGGTACGGAAGTACGGTTGAATACCGATTTTCTCGCCGACAAGGACTATTGGATGAAGAAAGCCGGACATGTCTTATATACCGGAGCGATTGATGCGTTTTTCGACTACCGCTTGGGGGCACTGGAATACAGAAGCCTGACTTTCGAGCATGTTTTATTCGAACAACCCAACGTACAAGGCATCGCAGTCATCAACGAAACGGACAGCCGGATACCCTATACCCGAAGCATCGAACACAAGCATTTCGCCTTCGGCACACAACCGGTCTCCATCGTCACCCACGAGTTTCCACAAACATGGGACAAAGACCGGGAACCTTTCTACCCCGTCAATGATGAAAAGAACAACACGCTGTACCGGCAATACCACGCATTGGCGCAACGGGAATGCCCCCACATTACATTCGGAGGACGGTTGGGACTGTACCGTTACTTCAATATGGACGAAACCATCAAAAACGCTTTGGAACAATGGGAGGTCTTAAAAACGAAATTGCTTCCGGCTTGAATCCAAACCGGAAGCAATTTCGTTTTTTGTCCTTTTTTAAATCTTATTCTTCGTAAGGCTCGAAATCATCCTTGCCCACACCGCAAACCGGACAAACCCAGTCTTCGGGAATATTCTCAAAAGCCGTTCCCGGCTCAATACCTGATTCTGGGTCTCCTACCTCGGGATCGTAAACCCACTGGCAAACTGTACAAATATACTTTTTCATCGTTCAAATTGGTTTAAATTCATTTTTATATCAATAACTTGTGCAAGTATACTACTTTTTAGGTAGAAAACAGCAGAAAAGCCCTCTTGATTTTGTTTTTTTAACACATATACTTAAGCTGTAACTTTGCACTTTTCCCTATTCTTTCCTGTGCGTGAACGTTCCGCTTTCACCCATGGCACCGCCCCAAGGAGGAGTGACCTTATTCTTCCAATGACAAAGATGGTAAGCGTCTTGGTCTATTACCCCTTCTTCCGTATAGATCTCAGCCGAACAATGCCACCCGAAAACGGAAGACTGCTTGGCATGCATTTGGACGGACTTCAAAATCCCGTCTTCGCCAAAGGAAGAGCGGCAATACATGCGATATGAATAAAGTTCCATCCCCAACAAGTTCCTCAACGTGCAGGACTTCTCGAATACTTTTTCTCTTTCCGATTCCGCGCTGTCCCTGTCGCATTGCTCCATACTTTCCATGTCTGCAATAAGGCAACCTATATTCTCAAACACAATACGGCCCTCTTTTTCCGCTACAGCCCACGAACGGTAGGTGTTACCCTCCTTGCACCATTCCAACTCAATGACTTCCATTCCCGTATGCATCTCCTTTTCACAATCGTTGCGAATGGCATCAATCATAACGGTCTGCCCCACCACACCTGACAAGCACCTCATCAGCCCCACGCTCACCACATCGTAGGCATAACGGGTGTTGTCATAATAGCACACCGTGTTGGCCACGTCCGAAAACAGGCGCGACTTCACCTCCTCCAATTCTCTTTCCAAATCAATCTTCCCCCGGTAAGTGTACCCTTTCAGATAAAGGCCGACTCCGTTTCCATCACGGCTTTTCACAGCCTCTTCCCCCATGATGTTTCAGGGCATACTCCAACTGTTCTTTCCACGTTCCCGGTCGTCCGCTTGTGGACACTTGTGCTGCCATCGGCATATTCCACATCAAGAATACCACCCAACTTACCCCACATAAAATACTCTTCATTTATTTAGAATTTATATCCAACAATACATCAAACAACTGCCTTCTGCAACCAGTCCTCGCCCACCGCAAGTTGGTTCTAAACATCGGCACACCGACAGAAAAGCAAACGACTGCCCAACAGTTCCTTCCAACCAAAAAATAAAGTCCTAAAGCCAACGCACTTATCCCCCATATCCAAGAAAAGGCTTCTACTATATCGTTCTTATGTTTATGTTTCATATTCGAATAACGTAAAACTATACCCTTAATTTGTTTAAACTATTTTTATGTATATACGTATGAAGGTGTAAAACTACTTATTGAGAAATTACAACATTAGAACTCTTTAACAAAAAGCCATGAAAAGGCATTCCTCCCTCCCCCTGAGTTTTTCCTAAAACATGTTTCATCTTTCAGGATGAAACATAAAGCACTGAAACAAAGAAAATTAATATACTGAAAGATGATTCGGCCATCTTTCAGCCTACTGTCATGCAGAAAGATGAAAATCAATCTGCGCCAAACGAAAAATCATTCGGCTGAGATTGATTTTTCGTTTGGCGCAGAAAAAAAGTGCCTCGTATGCCGAACGATTTCCGGTTCTATACAAGGCACGACTGAAACAGGGCTGAAAGATGGTGGAATCATCCTTCAGTTCATAATTTGCTATATACAAGAAACTTACAGAACAACCTGAAAGATGAAACATGTTTTCCCAAAATTCCTGGAGGAGGGAAAGACGCGCTTCCTCCTTTTGCCCTTTCATAATTTTTCCAAACAAACCATAAGCTCTTCCACCCCTTCGGAAGCTCCTTTCATCAAATGATGCACACGTCCCCCGCCATGGATACCTGCCACAGGCTTGGGATCTATCACATAAATGGGAGCATGGGACGGGACGTAATTCAGCAGCCCTGCCGCCGGGTAAACATTCAGAGAAGTGCCGATAACAACAAAAACATCCGCCGTAGAAGTGATGTCGATGGCAGCCTCTATCATCGGGACAGGCTCGCCGAACCAAACGATGAAAGGCCGCAACTGGCTGCCGTCTGCCGCACGGTCGCCTATTTTCACTTCCCACTCTTCAAGGCGAAGCTCACGGATGTACTTAGGATTGTCCGGTTCCCGGCTCGACGTGACTTTCGTCAGCTCGCCATGCAAATGAACCACTTTCGTGCTGCCGGCACGCTCGTGCAGGTTGTCCACATTCTGCGTGATGACCGTCACATCGTAATCTTGCTCCATGGCTGCCAACAACACATGTCCCCGGCATGGTTCCACCTCTTGCAACTGACGGCGGCGTTCATTGTAAAAATGGGTGACCAACTCCGGATTGCGGGCATATCCTTCGGGAGTGGCCACATCCTCCACCGGATAGCGGTCCCACAGCCCGCCTGAATCCCGGAACGTACTCAAACCGCTTTCGGCCGACATGCCTGCCCCCGTCAAAACAACAACTTTTTTCATCTATTTTAGTTTTTTACCTACAAAAATAGGAAAAAATACAAGCAAATCATCCTAAAGGTCAAATAATTCAATTAACTTTGCGCCCTTAGTAAGGACATTATTATTAAAAACACCACAAAATGAACAAAGTAAGCTACGCATTAGGCTTGGGTATCGGACAGCAACTCAAAAGCATGGGAGCACAAGACCTTTGCATCGACGATTTCGCACAAGCCATCAAGGACGTACTCGAAAACAAAGAACTGGCAGTATCTCACCACGAGGCACAAAGCATCGTGACCCAATATTTTCAGGAAAAAGAAGCAGCCATGAACAAGGAAAAGGAAGCCAAAGGCAAACAGGCGAAAGCGGACGGCGAGAAATTCCTTAAAGAAAACGCGCAGAAAGAGGGCGTGGTCACGACTACCTCCGGACTGCAATACATGGTGTTGCAAGAAGGCGACGGCAAAAGCCCGAAAGCGACAGACAAGGTGCGTTGCCATTATGAAGGGATGCTCATCGACGGGACGCTCTTCGACAGCAGCCTGCAACGCGGCGAACCGGCCGACTTCCCGCTCAACGGGGTAATCGCCGGATGGACCGAAGGACTCCAACTGATGAAAGAAGGTGCAAAATACCGTTTCTTTATCCCTTACTTGTTGGGCTACGGTGCAGGCGGCGCAGGAAATTCCATCCCGCCTTACAGCACATTGATTTTCGATGTGGAACTCATTAAAGTACTTTAAAAATTTATTTAATTCATAGTAACAACAATGAAAAAAACAGGTATTATCGCGGCTGCCGGCTTGGCAGCACTCATTTCTTCTTGTTCTTCTTCGGCTCCGAAGGCAGACATGAAAACGGATGTGGACTCTTTGAGTTATTCCATCGGTATGGCGCAGACCCAAGGACTGAAGCCTTATTTGGTAAACCGTCTCGGAGTGGACACCACTTATTTGGCTGAATTCGTAAAAGGCCTGAACGAAGGTGCCAACGCTGGCGACGACAAGAAAAAAACAGCTTACTATGCCGGTATCCAAATCGGCCAACAAGTGAGCCAGCAAATGATCAAGGGCATCAACTACGAAGTGTTCGGCAACGACTCTACCCAAACCATCAGCTTGCAGAATTTCTTGGCAGGCTTCATTGCCGGCGTGATGGAAAAAGGCGGCCAAATGACCCTCGAACAAGCACAGGAACTGGCTCAGACCAAAATGAAGGAAGTGAAAGCCAAGAGCCTTGAAAAGACTTACGGCGACAATAAAAAGGCCGGAGAAGAGTTCATGGCGAACATCGCCAAGAAAGCCGGTATCAAGAAACTGGCCAACGGTGTATATTACGAAGTCATCAAAGAAGGTAACGGTGAAATTCCGGCAGACACCAGCCGCGTGGAAGTAAACTACGAAGGCAAGCTTATCAATGACACGGTGTTCGACAGCTCATACGAACGCAAGAGCCCGGCCACATTCCGTTGCAACCAAGTGATTCCGGGGTGGACTGAAGCCTTGACCCACATGCCCGTCGGTTCGACATGGATGGTATATATCCCGCAGGATCAGGCATACGCTGAAAGAGAAGCCGGCCAAATCAAGCCGTTCTCTGCCTTGAAATTCAAAATCGAATTGCTGAGCATCAAAAAATAAAACCGGAAAATGAACGGATTGAAATATGCGGTCCTTTCCTTGGCTGTCCTCGCCTGCTTCGACGGCAGCGCAAAGAGAAAAAACAAGAAAGCCAAGAAAGCGGAAACAGTCCGGGTGGACACATGTTCCGTAGACACGTTCAGTTATGCCATGGGCATGGCTAACACGCAGGGGCTGAAAAACTACGTCACCAGCCGTATGAACGTGGACACCGCCTATATGGCAAACTTCATCGAAGGTTTCAACGCTTCGCTCTCGGAAGCCGAACGCAAAAAGTTGCAGGCATACAGTGCCGGATTGCAGATTCGCCAACAGGTAGAGGAACAAGTCATCCCGGGCATAGACAGACAGATAGCAGGGAACGACTCCGTGAAGACCCTCAACCGGGACCTCTTTTTGGACGGGTTCGGCAAGATGCTAGCAGGTCTGCCAACGGACATGAGTTTGCAAAAAGCAGAGGAAGTGGCCCAGAAGCAAATGAAGTATTACCATGACGCGAACATGGAACGCAAGTATGGCGACAACCGCCGTGCCGGTGAAGCTTTCCTGAAAGCCAACGCCAAAAAGGACAGCGTACGGACTTTGCCTTCGGGAGTGCAATATAAGGTATTGACCCAAGGCAACGGTGAGGTTCCTACCGCCACCTCCAAAGTAAAAGTGAACTACGAAGGACGTTTGGTAGACGGTACGGTTTTTGACAGTTCATACGAACGTAAACAACCGGCCACTTTTGGTTGCAACCAAGTCATCAAAGGTTGGACGGAAGCACTTACCCAAATGCCGGTAGGTTCCAAATGGGAAATCTACATTCCACAGGAACTGGGTTACGGCTCACGCGAAGCCGGCAAAATTCCACCCTTCTCCGCATTGATTTTTACGGTTGAGCTGTTGGAAATTGAAAAATAAGTGAACTATTCTCTATAAAAAGACGCCAAAAACATGTTTTGGCGTCTTTTTTTGTTAAAGCTGCATGCAGTTTGCAGAAAAACGGCTATATTTGCTTACAAAATGTCCAATCAATATAAAAAACAACCTATGGAGAAGATAGACAATTTAGATAAGAAAATTCTGGAAATCATTACGGGAAATGCACGTATTCCATTTAAAGATGTGGCTGCGGAATGCGGCGTATCACGTGCGGCCATCCACCAAAGGGTACAGCGCCTCATCGACCTCGGTGTCATAGTTGGTTCGGGCTACCACGTAGACCCCAAGACATTGGGTTACAGCACCTGTACCTACGTGGGTGTCATTCTCGAACGCGGTTCGATGTACAAACGCGTAGTAGAGGAACTGAACCACATTCCGGAAGTCGTGGAATGCCATTTCACCACCGGACCTTACACTATGCTCATCAAGCTGTATGCTTGCGACAATGCCCATCTGATGGAACTGTTGAACAACAAGCTGCAAGAAATTCCGGGAGTAATCTCCACCGAAACCTTAATTTCACTGGAACAGAGCATCAATAAAGAAATTCCTATCGTTTTAAATAAAAAATAACCCTCATGAGTTCCGGTTACTTCGACTGGGAAACCGCTTACGGCCAATACCACAACCGCTTCCCGGGATATAAAAAACAACCTGTAATCGGCATTACGGGCAATTTCGGAGAAAAGGGGTGCGAACTGGCCGAAGGTTATTTTGAATCCGTACTGAAAGCGGGAGCCACTCCGGTCATCATCCCTCCTTTTGAGGACCGGGATGCGTTGGCCAATGTGCTGGAGCATGTAGACGGCCTTTTGCTTTCGGGCGGAGGCGACCTGAACCCGCTGTTTACCGGTGAAGAACCGATTCCGCAACTGCACAGTGTCAACTACAAACGTGATTTGGCCGAACTGCTGCTTATCCGTCTGGCTTACGACCGGCAGATTCCGATGTTGGGTATCTGTCGGGGTATACAAATGCTCACCGTGGCATTGGGCGGTTCTGTCTATCAGGACATCTACAGCCAACAGCCGGACCGGCAACTGCTCGGACACGACCAACAACTGGACCGAAGGTATGCGTCACATACCATACAGCCTACCGCCGACAGCTTGGTTTTACGCCGCTTATTTGGCGAGGCACCGGTCGCAGTCAATTCTTTCCACCATCAGGCCGTCAAGGAGACGGGTCCTCTCCTGCGGGTTTGCGCCACGTCGCCGGACGGTGTTATCGAAGCAGTAGAGTCGGCGGAATATAAATCGGTATTGGGCGTGCAATGGCATCCCGAATGCTTCATCCTGCGGCAAGACGAGAGCATGATGCCCTTGTTCCGGTGGCTATGTGAAGAAGCCGGTTCTTTCCGCGAAGCCAAAACCCTTCACCGGAAGATGCTGACGTTGGACAGCCATTGCGATACCCCCATGTTTTTCCACAAAGCCATCCATTTCGACCAACGGGACCCGAACATCCTCGTCGACCTCCACAAAATGACGGAAGGCCGGTTGGATGCCACGATCATGGTGGCCTATCTGGCACAAGGCGAACGGACGGACGAGGCTTTGCAGGCCGCCACTGCGAAAGCCGACCGCATACTGACACAAATAGAAGAAATGGCGGCAGCCCATTGTACGGCTGTGGACATCGCTTACACCCCATCCGATTTGCTACGTTTGAAAAATGCCGGCAAGAAAGCCATCATGTTGGGCATCGAAAACGGATACGCCATCGGGAAAGCCCTCTCCCGCCTGCGCCACTTCCGTGACCGGGGTATCGTGTACATGACTTTATGCCATAACGGTGACAACGATATTTGCGACTCGGCGCGAGGGAAAGGAGAGCACGGCGGACTCAGTGCATTCGGCCGTGAGGTCGTGCAAGAAATGAACCGCTTGGGATTGATGGTGGACCTCTCCCACGGAGCGGAAAGCAGCTTTTACGATGCGCTGGAACTTAGTACCACTCCCATCGTCTGCTCCCATTCGTCTTGCCGTGCCTTGTGCAACGTACCGCGCAACTTGACCGACGAACAGATGAAGGCACTCTCCCGAAAAGGCGGAGTGGCCCAAGTCACTCTCTATAAAGGTTTCTTGCGCGAAGACGGTGAGGCTTCCATCCTCGATGCCATAGAACACCTGAACCACATGGTAAACATCATGGGCGTAGAGCATGTAGGCATCGGGACGGACTTCGACGGTGACGGAGGAATACCGGGATGCGCATCGGCAGCGGAAGCCATCAACTTCACCCGCCGCCTGTTAGCCGAGCGGTACAATGACACGGACATAGCCGGCATCTGGGGAGGAAATTTCCTAAGGGTCATGCAACTCGTACAAGACAGCAGGACTTGCTGACCGGAAAACAGAATAAGCAAAACAGATTCATGAAAAGAACGATTTTAAACTTGCAATGGAGCACAGTCCTCGGTGTTTTTCTATCCGTCTGTACGGCTTGCGGGCATAAAACCGGAAACGGGACAGGCACAACCGACAGCATTCCTATGGCTGCCGCACCGGAATTCAATGCAGACAGTGCTTTCGCCTATACGGCTGCACAATGCGCGTTCGGGCCTCGCGTACCGAACACGGAAGCCCACCGTCTTTGCGGCACGTACATTGCCGGGAAATTCAAAAGTTTCGGCGCGACCGTCACCGACCAATATGCAGACGTGAAAGCATACGACGGTACGGTCCTGAAAGCCCGTAACATCATCGCATCTTATAACCCCGATGCAAAGGCACGCATACTGGTTTGCGGGCATTGGGACAGCCGTCCGTGGGCCGACAACGACCCGGACTCTGCCAACTGGCACAAACCGGTGTTGGCTGCCAACGATGCAGCCAGTGATGTGGCCGTCATGTTGGAAATGGCACGGCTCATCCAACTCCATCCCGTTGAAATAGGAATCGACTTTATCTGTTTCGATGCGGAAGATTACGGCGTGCCGCAATGGTCCGACCAAGCCGGAGACGCTTCGTCATGGTGCCTCGGCTCGCAATATTGGGCGGCCAACCCGCATGTATACGGTTATCAGGCACGCTTCGGCATCTTGATGGACATGGTCGGCGGGCGAGGCAGTACTTTCTCCAAAGAAGGATATTCCCAAAGATATGCCTCACAAGTCGTCGATTTGGTCTGGAACACGGCCGCCCAATTAGGATACGGGCAATTCTTCCCTATGCGTGACGGGGGGTATATCACCGACGACCACGTACCGGTCAACGAGATAGCCGGTATCCCGTGCATCGATATTATCCCTTACTTTACCGATGCCCCGTCCGGGTTCGGCCCTACGTGGCACACGGTAAACGACAATATGGAGCACATAGACCGACAGGTACTGAAAGCTGTGGGACAGACGGTAATCCAAGTGATTTATAACGAAAACCAATAAAATGGAAACGATTAACGAAGTACAAGACGAAATCATCGAAGAGTTCAGCGGCTTCGACGACTGGATGGACAAATACCAGTTGCTCATCGACATGGGCAGCGGGCAGGAACCGCTCCCCGAAGAGTACAAGACAGAACAGAACCTGATAGACGGTTGCCAAAGCCGGGTATGGCTGCAAGCCGACTACCGGGAGGGACGGGTCGTGTTCCGAGCCGAAAGCGACGCGCTGATTGTAAAAGGTATTGTGGACTTGTTGGTGCGGGTGTTGAGCGGACATACCCCGCAAGAGATTCTCGATGCCGACCTTTACTTCATCGACCGCATCGGACTGAAAGAGCATCTTTCGCCTACCCGGAGCAACGGTCTGGTGGCCATGCTCAAACAAATGAAAATGTACGCTTTGGCTTTCAAGGCCAAAGAAGAAAAGGTATAAACACGCCCTCTTAGACGAGTAACTTAAACTCAGGTGCAGGAAAAATCCCGCACCTGAGTAAGCCGCAATAGGCCACAACACCTTCTTCCATCATCATGCCAAACCCATGGCACAAAGCCTCTACCGGGTCGACTAACAAAGGAATAACAAAAGTATTTTAGGGGGTACGTAAATGGTGAAAAACAGGCATATTGCAAAAATAATATACTTCAGCATACTTCCATTTGAGAAAAATCACTACCTTTACAGCATGTTTGGGAATCAATTCTTTCACATTTACTGATGAAACTTATGAAAAAGACAATTGTAGCTTTCGTATCATTGGTGGGGCTTTTTATCGTTACCTTCGGAAGCCATGCACAAACTACCGTAAAACTGCCCGCCAAGGCGTATCCCGTGAAAGTACCTCACAAGACCGATGCCGGAGTGGACCGCTATTGGCACGTCACGCAAATCCTCTGTCTCGGTCCGTCATCAGGCGGCTACAAATTCCGCATCTACGGCAAGGCGGCCCAGTCATCTTCTTCCCATACCATCAATATGATGTACCTGCTTCCCAACAACCGGGTACAGATAGCCGGGGCTTACATCTTCCCGGCCATCACGGAAGGCAAATCGTTCAAGTTCGACATCGTGTCGGCTTTCAAAGGCTATGCACCATCCTCGTTCAACGGTTTCTTTATCCATGACGAGGCATTGGCACGGATTTTGGAAAACGAAAGGCGCGAAGCCGCCCAAAAAGCCGAAACGGTATCTCCTCCACCCGCATTACCAGAAATCCAGAACATCGTGGAGGACGCCATTGCGGATACGGAAATCCCCAGTACGGAACAGCAGCCCTCGGAGACAGAGAAAGACGAGAACATCTATAACATAGTGGAACAAATGCCGGAGTTTCCGGGAGGGTTGTCTGCTTGCATGTCCTACCTCGCCCGTAATGTGAAGTATCCCACAATAGCTATGGAAAACGGAATACAAGGCCGGGTTCTCGTGCAATTCTGCGTGGAGAAAGACGGGAGCATCAGCAACACCGTAGTGACCAAAAGCGTGGATTCCTCTCTCGACAAAGAAGCCCTCAGGGTAGTATCCTCCATGCCCAAGTGGACACCCGGCAAGCAGAAAGGCAAACCAGTTAGGGTGAAATACACCCTCCCCGTCCATTTCCGATTGAAATAACTTTCCTTTTTATACCTTATTTATTAATACCTTATCCGTATGTACAACAACGAAATTTGGACCAAACATACCCGCCTCATCCTGACGGGAGTTATCATCGTAGCCATAGCCGGTTGGGTGGCCGGCATCCTACAAACGGCTTCCATTGCCATAGACACTGCCAACGATTTGCTGAAAACGGCTAGCGAGGAAGAATTGCCTTTAAAACCGTTCACTCTCAGCGCACAAACCCTGACTATCATAGGCTACATCTTGTACCTCGTCGGACTGAATGGCTTTAAGGCGATACAAAAGAATTACGAGGCATCTGCCATGGTGGGACGCATCTCCACTGCTTGCGGTTTTGAAATCACAGCCACCCTATTGCTCTTCCCGGCCTCTTTCCTACCTGTCATTTTCGGTTGGTTATTTCGGTTCGGCGCTTTCGTATGCACGATAATCTCGCTAATCCTTCTCAAATCGGCTTTTGAAGAACTCCGTGAAGAAGCGACGTGGAGCAAACCGGCTCTCAAAGGTGCCGAGCAGCTACGCAAATCCGCCGTATACAACATCAACTTGATTTGGATGCCGTTCGTAGCTGCCGCCGTCATAGTGGTCAGCATTCTTCTCTTTACGAAAGGTATAGATTTCAACAACCTTATGTACACGGGCTTCGATGAAATCTCCCGTCAAATCAAGGGTACCGTTTTTGCCATAGGGCTTGAGGTACTGGTCTTCGGCCTCATTATGCTTTATTGGTCTGTCATGCAGTTCGTGCTGCGTATCCTCGGATGGGTCAACATCCATGCGGGGCGCCTCGTAGAGGAAACCAATGCACAAGATGAGAACTCAACTGTAACCGCTCCCATTACCCTCGAAGCCCAAACAGACACCTCCCTGTACACACCCCATACGAACACTCCGGATACCGAAAACAGCGTTCCCCAATCCCGCCCTTCGCAAAGGAACAAGATCCTCCTTTACGATGGTATCGCTTTGGCCATCCTCGTTACAGCAATTTGCATGGCTTTCTGTGGTTCTTCCGCTAAGGAAAAATTCTCGGGTACATGGCGATTCGACAACGAATCCGAAGCCGCCGAACTCATCCTCGACCTCAAAGGCGATTCCACAAAAGGCACATTCTATTTCGGTAGCAAAGAAGAGATGGGGTTCTTCTCTATCAGTTTCGACGTGGCTTCTGTCCAGGTGGAGGGCAATACGGCCAGGCTCGAACTGACATGGTGGGACGAATTGGAAAACAAAGATATCATCGTGCCGACCACGCTTTTCCTCCGGACGGACAGCGCAAAAATAGACATCACCGTAGGTAACGAAGATACGCCTGAATTGGAATGTGGAGGATACGGTTATATCTTCCCCGTGACATTCACACTCGACCGTATCTCGAACCGGACAACACCTGAAAACGGAGATGAATCCGGTAATAAACCCGAAACCGCTAACGAGCCCACAGCCGAAATGGTCGAAGCTGACGCTCCTACTGAAAAGACGACGGATGTCACAGAAGAAGACTACTCGCAACCTTTCCGCGGCACTTGGAGTTGGACCGATGAAATGATCCACAACGACTACTATGATGATGACATACCAGCCGCCGTCGTCACTCTCAAGCTTGATTTCTACAACGCCAACTCCGTGAAAGGAGATGGCGGAACAGCCGACGGATGGATGAACCTTTCCACCACTTCACCACAGCGAGTATCCGAAAACAAGATAACTCTCAACGAAGTCATCGGCAACAAGGCATTCATCACTGTGTTAGACGGCTATAGCGAAATGGCTGAGTACCAAGCTACGATCACTTTCAATCCTGAAAACAAGACTTTGGAGTTCGAATTGGGCGACCTCATCGGTGAACTGGACGAAAACCAAGCGTTTATAGCGGGACAAAGCCCCACAAGAAACTACAGCCGCGTGATACTGAAACGGAAATCCGAATAACCGTAACGCCCTGTTCTTCCTTTTAGTGGCATTGGAAATACAACTCAATCGATAAATACACCATGAAAAAAGCTGTTTTATTCCTTTTCTTGTTCTACGCCGCCGTAGGCATACAGGCACAAACCGACCGCGATGCCTGCTGGCTTAACGCCGCGACCGGCGCGTGGGAATGGGGCTTCTTCAAAGATTTTGCCGTACACGACGCACGGCAATGGCAATATGCCTCCGTCAAGGAAGGCAGAAAGAAAACCGCCGTCACCTTACGAAGCGGCAAAGAAACCTTGCAACTGGAAATCCGCTACCGAAACGACTCCGTTTGCACCATCGCCGTCAACGACGGAAAGGCACAGACCTACCGGCTGTGGGACAGCGCGAAAGGCATCCTTTCCTACCTGCCAGCTGACGACACGCCGCCGCAACCATGCAGTTACCGGGAAGACAGCGTCACATTGTGCGGTTATCTGCCCAGTATGGAGCATGCCACTTTTACCTGTTCCATGCCCCAACTCACCGAATATCCCAAATTCCAGACACAAACCGACTCACTCGGACGTTTCCGGTTGCGCTTTCCAACCTTTGGACCGGCACAAGCCCTTTGCCGCATCGCGGGGCACACGTTCACGCTACTGCTCAATCCGGAACAAGACTATTACCTGTACATGGACGGCCGTTCCCCTATACTGATGGGGGAAGATGCACGGACGAGCAACGAACTGTTGGCTGTCGGAATGAATTTAGACGTATTCTCTCCGACCGAAAGGGACATCCACTCGGTAGTCAACCGTACCTGCCTTGACGAGGTACGGCACGAACTGGCACGCCGTGAACGGCAATTAGACAGCCTCATCGGCAAACACCCCAACCTGTCCCGGCGTTACCGCACACTGAAAGAAGAAGAAATCCGTTACAGCGCCCTCCACCGTCTCGCCTACCAACGCTACAACCTTTCGGATTTCGGCGAAAAGCGTCTCTCCCCGGAAATCGTACGAGCCATTGATTCCTTATGCCATGCCATACCACCCGTACCCTACACCATCTTCCCCGACTACCACGGCTTCCTGCAACAATCCGTTTACTATCAGTACCAACAGTTTCTCGTCCGTTTTGCCGTCATGATAGACTTGGAGAAGTTACAGCAAGTGTTGCCCTGGCAAGAAGACTTGCACCTCCCCGACACGCTTTTGCAACTCATAGACCGGACGGTGGACATGGGACGAAAGTTCTCCCGCGACAATCCGGCTGACAGCACGGCCATGCAGGCATATAATGAAAACCATTTCAAGATTGCGAGAGAAATACACCAGTTTCCGGTATTTCGGGAACGGGAGCCCCGAATCATCGGAAACGCGGAATTGTTAAGATACCAGGAACTCCTTGCGTCTTCCACATGGACCCGCTTCCAGAAAGACCTTGCCGGAACCTTGATGGCATGGGAGGCATTGGAACGTGACCATACCCCCTTTCCGGAACCGTTGATGCGCGAAACCATGGCGCATATCCAAACTCCCGTGTTGCGCGAGGCCGTCGCCCGGCGGCAAGACTTCTACACCCGCCAACTGCAAACGCCCTTCGACTACCAAGGTTCGCTGAAAAGCAACGACATTGTGGCCGGACTGACCGACGGGAACGAAATCCTGCAACGCATCCTCGCCCCCTATCGCGGCAAGGTGGTTTATGCCGACATCTGGGGCGGATGGTGCGGCCCGTGCAAGGGGCACATGCGTGACTTCGTCCCGGCCATCAAAGAAGCCATGAAAGGGCGCGACGTCGTATTCCTTTATTTGGCCAACCGTACACCGGACGACGCATGGCGGCAAATCATCAAGGAATACGGCTCAGTAGGGGCGCAAACCGTACACTACAACCTGCCCGGCACACAACAGGAAGCCGTAGAAAACATACTCTTGAACGGCGGTTATCCCTCTTACGCCATCTTCGACAAGGCGGGGCGGCTCGTCACCAAGAATGCTCCTCGTCCCAACGAAAAAGACAAACTGATACAAGCATTAAAAGAGCAACTCTCCCAAAAAGAATAAACCCAATACAATTAACCACTAAAAATAAGAAAAATGAAAAAGAGGAATTTTCAAACAGTTTTCATGTTGCTGCTCATCCTATTATGTGGAACAAACATAGCATGTGGCAATCAAAAGACATCGCAGGACACTCCTGAAGAGAAAACAGACGAATATGGACAACTACTCATCCAAATAATGGAATACAGTGGAAGTATGGATAAGTTTAATGATTACCAATTGGCTTTCATTCCAATGGCTCAAGAGAAAATACAAGAATCGGACAAATCAGAGTTCAAAAAAATGAGCGAGGAAGAAAAAGAGCAAGCAGCCCGGGAAATGACGCAGAAGTACTTTAAAGGCGCATTCAAAAAAGACCTCGCTGATTTACTCTCACCCTATTTCCGAAAAGAAGTGTCATTGGAACAGTTGAAAGATTATGCCGCAAGGCTGAAAGACGAAAAGGTACGCATAGCCATGCAACATGTATTGACAGCTTCATCTTCATCCGTTATAGAAGAAAGTATAAGCCAAGGGATGGAAGTCATCTTAACCGGAGAAAAACCGGAAACCGTATCCCCCAAAGCATGTACTGATACTTACAGGAAATGGTTTGAAGAATATTATACGATTTCGGACGCACAAGCCACCATAGACAATGTCCTCTCCCAACTGAACAACATGATTCCGCAGAACGGGGACAGTCCGGAAATACCGAATGCCGACCTCATAGAAAAGATGATCGACTACGTCAAAGAGAATATGAAGACCTGCATGTTGAACGCTTATACAGACCACGTAAGCGAGGACGACCTGCGTACACTGTGCGAAATGCAGAAACAGCCCTCTGCCCAAGCAGCCTTAAAAGCCAGTCAAAATATGGCCCACAACATCATGTCGGTAGGGATGGAAATCATAGCCAAATACAATACATGGTTAGATTCACAGCTATAGACCGGCATCACATGGACTAACCCGCCTCACCGCCTCGCGGGCACGCTCCAGAATGGCGAAAAGCTCGTCCACCGTTTCGGCACGCAACATGGCGATACGCGTCTCACGGAAATTGGGGATTCCCTTGAACACGGGCGAAGCGGCCAGATGGCGGCGGCTGTGCAGGATGCCCCGGTATTCGTCGATGCGGCGTACGCTAGTGAGCACCTGCTCCTTGAGCACGTCTATTTTCCAATCCGCACTCATCACCGGATAGCCGCTCTTCACGGCTTCGTGCGCGGCCGACGCGCTTCCCGGGTTCAAGACATCCGTGATTTCCTTGAAAATCCACGGGCGGCCGAAAGTGGCACGCCCCACCATGACGGCATCCACCCCGTAACGGTCGAAACACTCACGGGCGCGTTCAGGCGAGGTTATGTCGCCGTTCCCGATGATGGGAATCGTCATGCGCGGGTTGTTTTTCACCTCCCCGATGAGCGTCCAGTCCGCCTCGCCGGTGTACATCTGCGCCCGGGTACGGCCGTGTATGGTCAAAGCCCGGATGCCGCAATCTTGAAGGCGTTCGGCCAAATCCACAATCACCTTACTGCTTTCGTCCCATCCCAGACGGGTTTTCACCGTGACGGGAATGTCCACGGCATCCACCACGGCCTGCGTGATTTCCAACATCTTGGGAATGTTCTGCAACATGCCGGCCCCGGCTCCCTTACCCGCCACGCGCTTCACGGGGCAACCGAAATTCAAGTCGAGCACGTCGGGACGGGCACGTTCCACCACGATACGGGCCGCATCGGCCACCGGGCCCGGTTCCTTGCCGTAAATCTGGATGGCCACGGGACGCTCGTCGTCGCACACCGCCAGTTTCTCCAAACTACGGTTCACCATGCGCACCAAGGCATCTGCCGCCACAAACTCGGAATATACCATCGCCGCGCCAAAACGCTTGCATAAGAGACGGAAACCGATGTCCGTCACATCTTCCATCGGGGCCAGAAACACGGGATAAGGCCCGAACTCCACATTTCCTATTTTCATGGGTGCAAAGGTAGTGAAAGGCGAGAGCAGAGGCAAATGAAAACGGAGTTTTCTTATTTGGCTTTGCCGAACCGAATCCGACCTTCGCGGGAAGCAAAGGTCGGCAACCTTTTTAAGGAAACGGCAAAGAAAGCCCAAAGAGAGCGTAAAAAAGCAAAAAACACTACCGCGTCTCCGGTATATCGGGAAAAGGGCGTATCTTTGCAAACAAAACCCCACACCATGACGAGAAAAGATTTTGAAATCATGGCACCGGTAGGCTCGCGCGAATCATTGGCCGCAGCCATCAAAGCCGGAGCCGACTCCATATACTTCGGCATCGAAAACCTGAACATGCGGGCGCATTCGGCCAGTACGTTCACCATCGACGACCTGAAGGAAATGGCACAAACTTGTGCCGCACACGGCATCAAGAGCTATCTGACGGTAAACACCATCATCTATGGCGAGGACCTTCCGCTGATGCGTACCATCATAGATGCGGCCAAGGAAGCCGGCATCTCCGCTGTCATTGCTTCGGACGTAGCCGCCATGATGTACTGCCGGCAGATAGGGCAGGAGGTACACCTGTCCACCCAGTTGAACATCAGCAACATCGAAGCCTTAAAATTCTATGCCCAATTTGCCGATGTCGTGGTGTTGGCCCGCGAACTGAATATGACGCAGGTGGCCGACATACACCGGCAAATAGAGGAACAACGCATTTGCGGTCCGGGCGGAGAGCTGATACGCATCGAGATGTTCTGTCACGGCGCACTCTGCATGGCCATCAGCGGGAAATGTTACCTCAGTCTGGACAACACGGGCCGGTCAGCCAACCGCGGAGCCTGCATGCAAATCTGCCGCCGGGGCTACATCGTGAAAGACCGCGAAACGGGTACGGAACTGGAAATCGACAACAAATACATCATGAGCCCGAAGGACTTGAAGACCGTACGTTTCATCGACCGGATGATGGAAGCAGGCGTACGCGTGTTCAAAATAGAGGGACGTGCCCGGGGGCCGGAATACGTGGCCACCGTCGTGGGCTGCTACCAGGAAGCCATACAAAGCGTGTTGGACGGGACGTTCACCGAAGAGAAAAAAGACGGATGGGACGAGCGGTTGGCCCGCGTGTTCAACCGTGGTTTCTGGGACGGGTATTACCAAGGGCAGACTTTAGGTGAATGGACGACGAACTACGGCTCGGCCGCCACGGAAAAAAAAGTCTACGTGGGCAAAGCCATCAAATACTTCTCCAAACTTGGCGTGGGAGAGTTCCAAATCGAAGCGGCGGACATGAGCGTGGGCGACCGCCTGCTCGTCACCGGCCCCACGACAGGAGCGTTGTTTATGGATTTGGAAGAAGTGCGTTACGACCTGAAACCGGTGGAAACCGTAGGGAAAGGCATGCGCGTGTCGTTCAAAGTGCCGGAGAAAATAAGGCCGAACGACAAGCTATACAAACTGGTGAAAAGCGTGAAAGAAGCATGACGCGCCGCAATATAGGGGCAAAGCATACGCCCATGACAAATAATCAGGCTTTTTTTTGGGAAGGAAGCCTGATTTTTTTATCTTTGCACGGAGAATATCACACATTTTAAAATTTAATGAGTCTGTTGAATTTCACTCACCTTTTGGCGCAAACCGTCACGGAATTATCCGAAGACTCGTCCCTGAAAGGTTTGTTTCATGAACATCAAGACGGAGACCCCCTCCCTTCGGGAAAAGTCCTGCACGAAATTATCGAATTGTGCCGTGCCATCCTTTTCCCGGGATTTTACGGGAAATCCACGGTCAACCATCATACCATCACTTATCATATCGGAGTCAACATCGAGCGGATGTACAACCTGCTGACCGAACAGATACATGCCGGACTGTGCTTCGATGCCAAGGAAACAGGCGACTGTGCATGCGACACCAAACGCGAAAAGGCCATCGACCTGGCCGGACAGTTCATCAGCCGCCTGCCGGCCTTGCGCGAAGTGTTGGCTACCGATGTGGAAGCGGCCTACAACGGCGACCCGGCAGCCGAATCTTACGGCGAAATTATCAGTTGCTACCCTATCATCAAGGCGTTGAGCAATTACCGCATCGCCCATGAACTGCTTTTGTTGGGCGTGCCCTTGATTCCGCGTATCATCACGGAAATGGCACATTCCGAGACAGGTATCGACATCCATCCCGCCGCCCGAATCGGCCACCATTTCACAATCGACCACGGCACGGGCGTCGTGATAGGGGCGACTTGCATCATCGGCAACCACGTGAAGCTCTATCAGGGAGTCACGCTCGGAGCCAAAAGCTTCCCGCTCGATGACGACGGACACCCCATCAAAGGTATTCCGCGCCACCCGATTTTAGAAGATGACGTGATTGTCTACTCCAACGCCACCATTCTGGGGCGCATCACGGTGGGCCGGGGCGCGACAGTAGGCGGTAATATCTGGGTGACGGAGGACGTGCCCGCCGGCGCCCGACTCGTACAAAAGAAATATAAATAAACCAATAGCAAACAAGCATCCATCGAAAATCGCGAGTAAGCGAGCGCAGACCGAGCTTGCTCGAGTCTGCCGAGCATGAGCGATTTATCCAACAAAACTTACACAATGGAAACTGAATTTGAACTCATCGCCAAAACCTTCCAGGGATTAGAGAATGTTTTGGCCAAAGAGCTGACCGGCTTAGGAGCAAACAACATCCAGACCGGACGCCGGATGGTGTCTTTCACCGGTGACAAGGAACTCATGTACCGCGCCAACTTCGCCCTGCGCACGGCCATCCGCATCCTTAAACCTATCAAACATTTCAAGGCGGAATCCGCCGACCAGGTTTATGATGCCGTCAAGGCCATCGACTGGAACCAGTATCTGAACAATGAAACCAGTTTTGCCGTAGACTCCGTGGTCTTCTCACAAGAGTTCCGCCACAGCAAGTTCGTAGCCTATAAGGTAAAGGATGCTATCGTGGACTACTTCCGTGAAAAAACCGGTTCGCGCCCCAACATCAGCGTGACAAACCCGGACTTGCGCCTGAACATACACATCGCAGAAAACGACTGCACGCTGTCATTGGACAGTTCCGGTGAATCATTGCACCGGCGCGGCTACAGGCAGGAAGCCGTGGAAGCCCCGTTGAACGAGGTATTGGCCGCCGGCATGATCCTGATGACGGGTTGGGACGGCGAATGCGACCTGATAGACCCGATGTGCGGTTCGGGAACAATAACCATCGAAGCGGCACTCATCGCCCGCGGCATCGCACCGGGCGTGTTCCGCAAAGAGTATGCTTTCGAGAAATGGCCGGACTTCGACAAAGAGATGTTCGACCGGATTTACAACGACGAGTCGCAAGAACGTGAATTCACACATAAGATTTACGGTTACGACATCAACCGCAACGCCGTAGACATCGCCACACGGAATGTCAAAGCTGCCGGACTGAGCAAAGAGATCGAAATAGCCCAACAAGATTTCCACAAGTTTACGCAACCGGCCGAGAAAAGTATCATCATCACCAACCCGCCGTATGGCGAACGCATCTCCACACCCGACTTACTGGGATTGTACCGGACCATAGGCGAACGGCTGAAACACCAGTTCCTGGACAACGATGCCTGGGTCCTGAGCTACCGCGAAGAATGCTTTGACGAAATAGGGCTGAAACCGTCCATCAAAATACCTTTGTACAACGGTTCGTTGGAATGCGAGTTCCGCAAATACCAAATATTCAGTGGAAAATACAAGGAATTACGCGCCGAAGGCAAGGAAATCAAGACCGATGAAGAGCGTCGGCAAATGGCAGAAAAACGACGTTTCAAAATGCACCGCGAGTTTAAAAGGGCCATTGATGACGACGAAGAAGACTTCACCCCCAGAAGAAGGGATTATGACGACCGCGACAGTCGGTCACGCGGAAACCGTCCTTTCGACCGCCGTCCGCGAGAAGAACGCGAGGACAGAGGAGCGTCATACGAAAAACGTCCGTTTAAACGCGAAGGAAAAACTTTCGAACGCAAAGAACGCTCGTTCGACCGCAAGAACAAGTCGTTCGACCGCGACCGGAAACCATTCGGGAAAAACCGTAAATTCGACCGCTATGATGAAGAAGATTAATCTTTTCATAGTGATTTCATTACTGTCAATCCTCGCCATGGCACAAGGAAAAAAGAGTTTCACGTTGGATGATTTGCTTCCGGGAGGAAGTACATACCATCAATTACAGCCCCAAAACCTGTACACGGCTTGGTGGGGCGACCGGTTGGTGGATACGGACTTGGACGGCTGCCATGAGATAAACCCCAAGGACGGAAGCAAGAAGGTGCTGTTCACCTTATCGCAACTGAACCAATGGCTAGGAGCCGGGCAAGACTCATCGGTCGTGCATAGCTGCTACAATGTGGAGTTCCCCGATGGCGGACAACCATGGGTAGCCACCGTCGTTTCCGGAAAAGGAAAAAACGGGGGTAAACCGACCTCCATATACACTGTAGTAGACTTCAAATCGGGAAAGAAGGTATGGGAACAGGAATATCCGGCGGATGCCACGGCATTGGACCGCTCCCCGTCTTCCAATAGCCTGGCTTTCGTACGGCAACACAACCTATATGTCACGACGAAAGAGGGACAAACGATGGCCGTGTCTTCCGACGGCAGCAACGACTTGGTGTATGGTGAAGCCGTACATCGTAACGAGTTCGGCATCACCAAAGGAACATTCTGGAGCCCGGACGGGAAACAGCTCGCTTTCTATCGGATGGACCAAAGCATGGTGCCCGACTATCCGCAAGTGGATATCACGACACGCATAGCCACCACTTATCCCTGCAAATATCCGATGGCAGGAGAAAAGATGCACAAAGTGACGGTGGGCATCTTTACGCCGGCCACAGGCCAGACAGTATGGCTGCAAGCCGGAGACCCCACCGACCGTTATTTCACGAACATTTCTTGGAGTCCGGACAACCGGAAAATATACATGATCGAACTGAACCGCGACCAAAACCACGCGGAATTGGTTTGTTACGATGCAGCTACGGGTAAAAAGGAAGGCGTGATATACGAAGAGGAGCATCCCAAATACGTGGAACCGATGCACGGCCTACAGTTCCTGCCGTGGGACAGTTCCAAGTTTATTTATCAAAGTCAACGGGACGGTTACAACCATCTCTATTTGTTCGACCTGTCCAAGCCACAGGCTTCACAACGACATAAGACATTCCAAGGCGGCTCATGCGAAGAACATGTCAAGGTCACCCCGTTGACCTCCGGCGAATGGGTGGTGAAAGAAGTCTTGGGTTTTGACCAGAAAGAAAAGAGCCTGCTTTTTTGCAGCAACGAAATCCATCCGTTGCAGTCCAATATATATAAGGTACGCGTAAAGGATGGCAAACGTACCCTTCTGGACAACGGTGAGGGTGTACACTACGGTAGCGTGAATGCAAACGGCACTTACGTAGAAGACCGTTACTCTTCCCCTACCGTGGCGCGCGGCATCAGCCTGACAGACACCCGGAACGGGAAAGAGCGTAACTTGCTGACTGCCGAAAACCCATGGAAAGACTATAACGTGCCGGAAATTACATGCGGGAGCATCAAGGCCGCCGACGACACCACCGACCTCTACTATCGGATGGTGAAACCCGTGGATTTCGACCCGGATAAGAAATATCCTACCGTAATCTACGTGTACGGCGGGCCGCACGCCCACAACGTGGAGGCGAGCCGGAATTATATGGCACGCGGTTGGGAAATCTACATGGCACAGAAAGGCTACCTGCTCTTCATCCTCGACAACCGAGGCTCGGAACATCGGGGGTTGGCCTTCGAGAACGCTACCTTCCGGCATCTGGGCGTAGAAGAAATGAAAGACCAGATGGAAGGCGTAAAGTTCCTGAAATCACTGCCTTACGTCGACGCCGACCGGATGGGTGTGCACGGTTGGTCGTTCGGTGGTTTCATGACCACCAACCTCATGCTCACTTATCCCGACGTATTCAAAGTAGGTGTGGCCGGAGGACCTGTCATCGATTGGCAATACTACGAAGTGATGTACGGCGAGCGTTATATGGACCGTCCGCAGGACAATCCCGAAGGCTACAAAGGCAGTAACCTGAAACTCAAGGCCGGTAACCTAAAAGGCAAACTCCAAGTCATCATCGGTTACAACGACCCGGTATGCGTCCCGCAACACTCCCTGTCGTTCCTGCGTGCCTGTATCGACGCAGGCACCCAACCGGATTTCTTCACTTATCCGGGCGACGAACATAACATGATGGGAAAGGACCGCATACACCTGCACGAACGCATCACGCAATATTTTGAAGACTATTTGAAATAAAAACAATCGGATATGAAGATATTACTGTTAGGCAGCGGAGGGCGCGAACACGCTCTGGCCTGGAAAATCGCCCAAAGCAAGAAAGTGGACCAACTGTACGTCGCACCCGGAAATGCGGGTACGGGCAGTGTGGGGGAAAACGTACCGCTCAAAGCCGATGATTTTGAAGGCATCAGGCAATTTGTCCTCAGCAAAGGCGTGGACATGGTAGTAGTCGGTCCGGAAGACCCCTTGGTCAAAGGTGTATATGATTTCTTCAAGAACGACGGCCAACTGAAAGACATCCCGGTCATCGGGCCGTCCAAACAAGGTGCCGTACTGGAGGGCAGCAAAGATTTTGCCAAGGCATTCATGCAACGCCACGGCATACCGACAGCCGCCTACCGCACGTTCACGGGGGAGACGTTGGAAGAAGGCCTGAAATTCTTGGAAACCCTGAAAGCCCCTTACGTACTGAAAGCCGACGGACTTTGTGCAGGGAAAGGCGTACTCATCCTGCCCACACTGGAAGAAGCCCGCAAAGAACTGAAAGAAATGTTGGGCGGCATGTTCGGCACAGCCTCTTCATCGGTTGTCATAGAGGAATTCCTTAGCGGAATCGAATGTTCCGTATTCGTACTGACTGACGGGCGGAACTACAAAATCCTGCCGGAAGCCAAGGATTACAAACGAATCGGAGAACATGACACCGGCCTGAACACCGGAGGCATGGGAAGCGTATCTCCCGTCCCGTTCGCTACCCCGGAATGGATGCAGAAAGTCGAAGACCGCATCATCCGCCCCACGGTAGAGGGATTGGCCGAAGAAGGAATCGACTACAAAGGATTTATCTTCTTCGGACTGATTAACGTGGAAGGCGAACCGATGGTCATCGAATACAACGTACGCATGGGCGACCCGGAAACAGAAAGTGTCATGCTCCGTGTGAAGAGCGACTTGGTGGACCTTCTGGAAGGCGTGGCACAAGGCGACCTCGACCGACGGACACTGGAAATCGACGAACGCAGTGCCGTGTGTGTCATGTTGGTATCCGGCGGGTATCCCGAAGCCTACGAAAAAGGATTCCCCATCACGGGTATCGAAGACGTACAGGACAGCATCGTCTTCCATGCCGGTACGGCCCTGAAAGGCGGACAGGTGGTTACAGCCGGTGGGCGGGTCATCGCCGTCAGCTCTTACGGACAGGATAAGGAAGAAGCCTTGAAGCAATCTTTCAGCCAGGCACAGAAAATCCGGTTCGAGAAGAAGTATTTCCGCTCCGACATCGGTCAAGACCTATAACGAAATGAGGAGTAACAGGTTCCAGAACAAGGTGGCTACGAGCAATTTCACACTGCCCGTAGCCGCTTTTCTCACCACACTGCTGTGGTGTGCGGAAGGAATCTATACGCTCGACCGCCTGTTGGGATGGGGCGTTTGCGGCCTGACAGCCTACTTCTGGGTGGAAACCAACAACGCCCATTCACTCATCCGTATCCGCAGCCGGCTGACACCGTCCATTTACCTGTGGATGACGGGGTGTATATTCTGCCTGCATCCCCTGCAAGACGGCTTAATCGTTTCTTGCCTCGTGTTGGCATCCTATTACCTGCTGTTCAAATCCTATCAGCAAACGGAAGCCGTAAGCCCGATTTTCCATTCATTTCTCTGTCTCGGCATAGGCAGCTTGTTTTTCCCGCAACTGCTTTTCTTCGCCCCGTTCTATCTTTGGTACACCGCCGTCTACCTCCGTTCGCTGACGTGGCGTACGTTTTGGGCGGCCATGACGGGTTTGATTCTCCCTTACTGGTTCATGGCCGGATACTTCCTTTATACGGAAGACTTCGGCCGGTTCACCGGACATTTCCGGGAACTTATCCTTTTCCAACCGATATATTATGAGAACTATCGGAATTTCGACTTTTTACAAATCAGCACCATAGGACTGGTCATAGCTTTCACCATCATTGCCGCCCTGCATGGCATACGCACTAGCTTTAACGACAAGATACGCACGAGAATGTTTCTATATCTCATCCTCACACAAGAACTTCTTATCGTACTGCTCATGGCCTTGCAACCGGTACATTTCCAAGTTCTTTTGGGGCTATTAGTCATGAACTCCGCTCCCATCCTGTCCCACTACTTTGCCTTGACAAGCAAAAGGTTTACCGATGCGGTATTCATCTTGTTCCTATTCATGTTTGCAGCTTTATCTTTCCTGAATATATGGACGCAATGGTTGACTTTCTGATACAATACGGCTATTGGGGCATGTTTCTGGCGGCATTTCTGGCAGCCAGCGTATTCCCGTTCAGTTCCGAAGCTGTCATGGTCGGCCTGCAACTGGCCGGACTTGATCCGCTCTTACTGCTTGTATGGGGCACCATAGGAAACGTAGGCGGCAGCATGTTCAATTACAGCATCGGACGTCTCGGCCGTATGGAATGGGTAGAAAAATACCTTCGTGTGAAACGGGAAAGCGTGGAGAAAGCACAGCATTGGATGGAACGGAAAGGCGCATGGGTGGGCGGCATCTTGTGTGTGGTTCCCGTCATCGGCGATGCCATTTCCGTGGCATTGGGTTTCATGCGTGCCAACTGGCTGATATGCCTGATTTCCATTACGATTGGAAAACTGGTACGTTACGCTATTTTAGTTTATACCGTCACTTTATTTTAATGCAAATGAGATTACTTCCCTTCCTGTTTTACCTCGTGGCATGTCTTTGCTTTTTCACCGGATGCAAACCGTCCGGCCGTACAGACAACAAAGGCACACAGCGACCGGTTATTACCGTATCTATCGAACCGTTGCGTTACATTACAGAACGCATTGCAGGCGACGGATTCCACGTGGAAACATTTGTACCGAAAGGCAGCAGCCCCGAGACTTACGAGCCGACTCCCGAACAGATGATGAAACTCAGGCAAAGTCTGGTCTATTTCACAATCGGCGATTTAGGCTTTGAACGTACTTGGACAGACCGGTTCCGGCAAACGTCACCCGAAGTCCCGTTCGTCCGGACTTCGGAAGGCATCAAGCTCATAGAGGGGCATCATCACGGCACGCCCGACAAACCGGAAAACGAAACCGACCCGCACGTATGGACTTCGCCGGCTCGCATGAAGGCCATTGCACAAAACATCTGTGCCGCGCTCTGCAAACTTGATACCGCACACGCCCGGCAATTCCGCCGGAACCTGCAACAGACACTGGTCGACCTGCAAGCCACGGAAGACAGCATACACACGCTCGTAGACAGCCTGCACCCCAAAGCATTCCTTATATACCACCCCACGCTCACCTATTTTGCACAGGACTACGGACTCACGCAAATCGCCATAGAAACCGACGGTAAGGAACCGTCCCCGGCACAACTCGTCCGGCTCATCCGGCTTTGCAAAGAAAAACAAGTCCGCACCATTTTCGTCCAACAGGAATTCGACCGGAGAAACGCGGAACTCATAGCCAAAGAAACCGGCACGCACCTCGTAGACATCAACCCGCTCTCTTACGAGTGGAAAGAAGAAATGCTGAAAATAGCCCGTACACTGCACGCACAATGAAAATAACCCCACTTATACAATTAAACCGGATTCAGGTAGGATATGACGGCAAACAAGTCTTACGGGACATCGACCTGACGGTATACACCCATGACTTTTTGGGTGTCATCGGCCCGAACGGCGGTGGAAAGACCACTTTAATCAAAACGATTCTCGGATTGAAAAAACCGATGTCCGGAACAGTCACCTTCTTCCGTGAAGGCCGCCCCGTCCCCTCCATCCGCATGGGTTATCTGCCCCAATACAACAAAATAGACAAGAACTTCCCCATCTCGGTCTACGAGGTCGTGCTGTCGGGACTGCGGAAAAGCTTCTGGAAGCGTTATTCCAAGGCACAGCACCAAGCCACGCGGGACATGCTCTGCCGCATGGGGTTGGACACATTGGCCGACCGCCCAATAGGCCGTCTCAGCGGCGGCCAGTTGCAACGCGCCCTGCTCGGCCGGGCCATCATATCACAACCGGATGTGGTCATATTGGATGAACCCAATACTTATATTGACAAGCGGTTCGAAACACAACTCTACCAACAACTGGAAGAAATCAACCGCGAAAGTGCCATTATACTTGTCAGTCACGACTTAGGCTCCGTATTGCAAAATGTGAAGAGTATCGCCTGCGTAAACGAAACCCTCGACTACCATCCAGATACGGAATTGCCGGAAGGTTGGCTCGAAGACAAATTCAACTGCCCCATAGATTTGGTAGGACACGGCAACTATCCCCACCGTGTACTAAAATGTCACAAACATAGTTAAAACGGCCGACAAACCTTTTAAAATTCAGGAAAGAGCCGTACAAAAAGGAAAAAGTTACTAATTTTGCAACTTGACCGATAAAAACAAAATCAAATAACAGCAAAACAATGAAACAGTTCAAACTTGTAAACACTCTTTTGGGATGGATTACATTTGCTATTGCCGCGTGGGTTTACTGTTCCACCATTGAACCGACCGCAAGTTTCTGGGACTGTCCGGAGTTTATCACTACCGGCTACAAACTGGAAGTGGGACACCCGCCCGGTGCGCCTTTCTTCATGCTTACGGCCAACTTGTTCTCGCAATTTACCAACGACCCTTCGCAAGTAGCCCTGATGGTCAACACGATGTCGGCGTTGATGAGTGCCGGTTGTATCCTGTTCCTTTTCTGGAGCATCACGCACCTGACACGCAAGTTGGTATGCAGTGACTACAGCCAGATGACAACAGCCAAATTGATTACCATCGAAGGTAGCGGTTTGGTAGGCGCGTTGGTCTATACTTTTAGCGACACATTCTGGTTCAGTGCCGTAGAAGGTGAGGTTTACGCTTATTCATCCTTGTTTACGGCATTGGTGTTCTGGCTCATCCTGAAATGGGAAGAACATGCCGACGAGCCTCACAGCGACCGTTGGCTCGTACTGATTGCCTACCTGACAGGGCTTTCCATCGGTGTGCATTTGCTGAACTTGCTTTGTTTGCCGGCCATCGTGCTCATTTGGTATTACAAGAAAAATCCCGATGCCAACCTGAAAGGTTCACTTTGGGCTTTGGTGGCTTCCTTTATCCTGGTAGCCGCCGTATTGTACGGCATCGTACCGGGCATCGTGAAAGTAGGCGGATGGTTCGAGCTGTTCTTCGTCAACACTTTGGGACTTCCGTTCAACACCGGTCTTATTTTCTATATTTTCTGCCTGATAGCCACCGTACTTTGGGCTATCCGTGAAACGCTTGTCCAGAAAAGCCGTCGCCGCATGAATATCGCCTATCTGGTAGCCGTAGGCATGTTGGGTATTCCTTTCTACGGATACGGATGGAGCAGCTTCGTCATCGGAGTCATCGTTTTGGGCATTCTGGCTTTCATCCTCAGCCGCAAGGTACAGGGAAAACCGCTCATCAGCCCCCGCGTCATGAACACCTCATTGCTTTGCATGCTGATGATCATGATCGGGTATTCCACATACGCCGTCATCGTCATCCGTTCCACGGCAAATCCACCGATGGACCAAAATTCACCTGAGGACATCTTCACGTTGGGACAATACCTGAACCGTGAACAATACGGCAGCCGCCCCTTGTTCTACGGGCAGGCCTACACTTCAAAGGTGCAGTTAGAGACCAAAGACGGCTACTGCATGCCGGAATATAAAGAAGGGGCACCGATTTACCAACGTGTGGAGAAACATTCCGCCGATGAGAAAGATGCTTACCGTATCGTGTACTACGACAGGGAACCAATCTATGCCCAGAACATGGTGTTCCCGCGCATGTATTCCGACCGCCCCGAGCACGTCAGGGCTTACGAAGACTGGATGGGCGGCGTGGAAGGCAAGCAAGTGCCTTACGACCAATGCGGACAAATGGTAATGGTAAAGGTACCGACGCAAGGCGAAAACCTGCGTTTCTTCTTCAGTTACCAGATTAACTTCATGTACTGGCGTTATTTCATGTGGAACTTTGCCGGACGGCAGAACGACATACAGGGTAATGGCGAACTGGAACACGGTAACTGGCTGACCGGAATTCCGTTCATCGACAATGCCCGTCTGGGCGACCAAAGCAAACTGCCCACCGAACTGAAAGAGAACAAGGGACATAATGTATTCTACTGCCTGCCCCTGTTGTTGGGACTCATCGGACTCTTCTGGCAGGCTTACAAGAACCAGGAAGGCGTACGCCAGTTCTGGGTGGTCTTCTTCCTGTTCTTCATGACCGGTCTGGCCATTGTGGTCTACCTCAACCAGACACCGTTGCAGCCGCGTGAACGTGATTATGCTTACGCCGGTTCGTTCTATGCCTTCGCCATTTGGGTAGGTATGGGTGTAGCCGCTATCGTAGACGGGCTGAAACGTCTCAAGGTGCCGGAAACCGCTGCCTCTTTGGTCAGCCTGCTCGCCCTGTTCGTCCCCATACAAATGGCCGGACAGACGTGGGACGACCACGACCGCAGCGGACGCTACACCTGCCGCGACTTCGGACAGAACTACCTGAACTCCATGGACGCCAAGGGCAATCCGGTGATCTTCACCAACGGCGACAACGACACCTTCCCGTTGTGGTACAACCAGGAAACGGAAGGCGTGCGTACCGATGCCCGTGTCTGCAACTTGAGTTACCTGCAGACAGACTGGTATATCGACCAGATGCGCCGCCCAGCCTACGACTCGCCGTCGTTGCCCATCAGTTGGACCCGTCTGCAATACGTCACCGGCACGCGCGAAGGCATCCCCGTGCAACCCGATGCCCTACAGCAAGTCATCGACTATTACAAAGACAGTCCGGAAGACCTGAAACAGATGTTGGGCGACAACCCGTATGAGTTGAAGAACATCATCCGGCACTGGATATTGAACGACAACCCGGACTTGCAGATTTTCCCGACCGACAGTATCGTGGTGACGGTGGACAAGGAAGCCGTGAAACGCTCGGGCATGATGATTGCCGCCGATTCTATTCCCGACGTGATGCACATCTCGCTCAAAGGCAAACGCGCCGTCTACAAGAGTGAGATGATGATGTTGGAAATGATTTCACAGGCCAACTGGGAACGCCCGCTCTACATGTCCACGACGGTAGGTCCCGACAATTACGGACATCTGGGCGACAACTTCGTACAGGAAGGCCTTGCCTGCCGCATCACGCCGTTCGACACCAAACAGAGCGGCCGTACCATCGACAGCGAGAGGATGTACGACAACATGATGAACAAGTTCAAATACGGTGGATTGAAAGAGAATCCGGACATCTACCTCGACGAGACCGTAATACGCATGTGCTACACACACCGCCGCCTCTTCAACCAACTGGCCCAACAGCTGCTGAAAGAAGGAAAGAAAGAGAAGGCATTGAAAGTGCTGCAACGGGCTGAGGAAGAAATTCCGGGCAGCATCGTCCCGCACGAAGCCATCTACGGACATTCCATCGAACTGGGCAGGGCGTGGTTGTCACTGGGCCATAAGGCAGAAGGAGGCAAATTGCTCGAAGCTGCACGACAAAACGCGAAAGAATATTTGGAATGGTACCTGAGCCTGAGCACGCCGCGACTGTTGCAATCGTCACGGGAATGCCTCACACAGCTCTACATCCTGAACAGCATCGCGAAAACTTGGGAGGCCGCAGACAAGAAGAAAGCCGAAGAGTGCATCATGGAAGTGAACAACTATGCTTCACGTTGCCATCAAAGAGGAATAAGCTTGTAATCCCAGTCTGAAACCCAGGAATCCATGTTCATAGAACAACCCGCAGTATTCCTCCGGTGGCTATATCCGACCGCGATATGGCGGATGAGCCGCAAGAAGAAAGTAGTCTATCTGACATTCGATGACGGACCGATACCTGAAGCCACCCCGTTTGTGTTAGACACATTGGACAGGTTTGGTATCAAGGCCACTTTCTTCATGGTGGGAGACAACGTGCGCAAGCATCCCGACATCTACCGCATGGTCGTCGAACGCGGGCACCGCGTCGGCAACCATACGTTCAACCACATCGGCGGCTTCCGGCATTCATGCAAAGAATATCTGGAAAATGCAGACAAAGCCAACCGCCTGCTGCATACCAACCTCTTCCGCCCTCCACACGGGTGGATGCGGTTGCTGCAATTCAAACTGCTACGCAAGCACTACCGCATCATCATGTGGGACTTGGTGACGCGTGACTACAGCAAAAGGGTGACGGCGGAGGACGTGGTGAACAACGTGAAACGCTACGCACGCAACGGTTCCATCATCACGTTCCACGACTCGCTGAAAAGTATCGACAAGCTGCAAACGGCTTTGCCCGAATCCCTGCAATGGCTGAAAGACCAAGGATATGTTTTCAAAGTGATAGAATGACAAAAAACATACTCTCTGCCACTCAAATAAAAGCCGAGGCCGCTAGCCTCGGCTTTTCTGCTTGCGGACTGGCCCCGGCGGAAGCCGTGGCAGAAAGACAAGCGTCCTTCTTCAAACGTTGGCTCGGCGAAGGACGGCAGGCCGGTATGGCTTACATGGAAGGGCATGAAGCCAAACGGCTTGACCCCCGCCTCCTCGTGGAAGGATGCCGGACGGTGGTCAGCGTAGCCCTGAACTACCTCCCGTCCACGTCCATCCCGGACCACAAACTGCAAATCGCCTGGTATGCTTACGGGAAGGACTACCACGACATCATGCGGCAGAAACTGAACGGCCTGCTCGAAGCCCTGCGGCACAGTACGCCGGAAGGCACCTTGCAAGGGCGTGCCTTCTGCGACACGGCACCGGTACTGGAACGCTATTGGGCCTGGCGGTGCGGCTTGGGGTGGATAGGCCGCCACACCCAGCTCGTCATCCCCCGGGCGGGCAGTGCATTCTTCCTCGGCGAACTGATGCTCAACCTACCGGCGGATGCCTACGATACGCCTTTCCCCACCGACCGTTGCGGCACCTGCCGCTGTTGCATCGAAGCCTGCCCCACGCATGCCTTGGAAGAAGGGTGCGGACTGGATGCCCGCCGCTGCCTGAGCTACCTGACCATCGAGAACCGGGGCGGAATTCCCGAAGAGGTTGCTGCCCGGATGTATCCTTATTTCTACGGTTGCGACCGTTGCCTGCGTGCCTGTCCTCATTTGCGTTCCGCCATCTCCACCACGGAACCGGCCTTCACTCCCCGTCCCGAACTGCTGCAAATGGAGGAGGAGGACTGGATGCGGTTGGACGTGGAACACTACCGGACGCTCTTCAAAGGCTCTGCCGTGAAACGGGCGAAATACGAGGGCCTCATCCGCAACCTGAAAGCACTGCGCGGCCACGGGGACAAGTAGTGCATTCCGTTCTCCTGTCCGTCCTTACATTCTGTCTATTTGCCAATCCAACACCCTTAGGATTTCATTTTCTTGCATGATGGCGCACACGGACGAAAAAACACGATTCTCGCGTGCCTTGCAAAATCCTTCGTGTCACTCATTCCCTCCCTTACGCTTACTTCCTGCATACAAAGCCATCATCCCGTGCGCAAGCCATTACACACCACGTAAGCCCATAGCCTTCCCGGCCCATCATCTTGCCACACGGATTTGGACAGGAACGGGCTTCCATTTAAAAGAAAAACAGGCCATCGGGACACACCTACGTACCGCCCGAAGCCGATTTTTCCAACGACATGCGGACAAACACAAAAAGTCCTGCGCAGATAAAAAGTGTTTTCTCAGCCGAACGGAAAATCATTCGGCTGAGACTGATTCCTAAAAATGCTTTAGATACATGAAAAACGAGGCCGAAATGTGAATATATGTATTCAAATGAGCCTGAAAATTACACGGAATGTACTTTTCAGGCTACTTTTATCTCTCCCAAAATCGGCATATAGCTTACATTTTGTCAACATAAAGAGGGAATCCTATATCAAATATCCAAAGACAGAATACACATACAAATGACGAAGAGAAATATGAAGTACCTCAATCCACCACGACTTTGCATAATCTGCTCACGCTCGGCAAACTTCGAGCAAGCTCGGTCTGCGCTCACTTAATCGCAAATTTGCATAATTTGCTCACGCTCGGCAGGCTTCGAGCAAGCTCGGCCTGCGCTCACTTAATCGCAAATTTCTTCGTACCCACGATATAAATCCCGCGCGGAAGTCCGTTCACGGCTTCATGCGGCATGACCGCGCTGCGCACTTTCACGCCGCTCACGGTGTACACATCCACCGGAACCGCAGCCGACCCCGTCACTTCACGTATGGCAGTCGGTTTGCCGACATACAGCAACTTGAAGTTGTCGAAACAGTTCCAGTCGTGGTACCTGTACTCAGTCTTGTCCAGACCGACCCGCAAATCCCCTTTCGCCAATAGCTCGTATTCCACTTCATTGGCACGGTATTCCCCGTCGCGGTTGAAGGCATTGTCAGCCGACCGCACATCGTCGGGATAGGTATAGGGATTGTAAGTGTAGGGAGCGGAACCGTCGAACAAAGACATGAACGTCTGGCGGCTGTTATTGAGATACAGCCCGGCCAAAAACTGTTCCGAACCGTCCTGATGCGCGTTATAGGCTTCCGCCTTGTCGCCATAGCGATAAAAGCCTTGGGCGCGAAGACGGTATGTACCGGCCGGCATACGTTCCAACACCTGATAAGTGTCGTAAACCTTGTCATAAAACTCAGCCACGCCGGAAGAAGCCGCCGTAAAAGGCGTGCCTTCCCATCCCTTGCTGCCTTCCGAAAAATCGGGATTGACTAAAAGCCAGGTAAGGTCTACTTCCTCTCCGGGCGTCCAACCGGCGCACAAATCCTCCGTATAGGTTTCCATCGCCGCTTTCAGGGCTTCATAAGCCGCAGGCAAAGCCACTGCTAGCTCCGGCACGGAAGTCAGGTCCAACGCTTTTTCGGCTTGCCGGATGGCGGCATCGAACACTTGGCTGCCGCTCTCCTCCTTCACGTCCTGCACACGTGGCAGGTACAAACGCACGTCGCTCCATGCCTGCAACAGGCGGTATTCTTCTTCCGTCACCGTCATGACGGAACCGTGCTGAAACGCTCCGGTCCCTTCCACGTTGGAGGAATGCGTCACGTTCAATCCTAAATGGTCGGTCTCGCAATACTTGTAGGCATTGCCTCCGGAGTAACGCATATAATACAGGTTGTACATGTCTTCATTGATGCGGCGCACCGTACTGGAACCTTCCACCTGTTCCGAACCTTCGTTCGTCACGTGCATCACTTCCGTCCAAGTACCACCCACCAACTTCTTGCTTGTAGCTTCATAAATACCCCGTTCCGTACCCGAAGCCCCTTCACGCTTGTAATACATGTGGTAGAGGCTGTCGTAGGGATTATACACGATGTCCGCGTCGATTACCGAGATTCCGGGGTCGAAAAAGACACGGGGTTGGGTCAGCGTCTTGAACTCCCGGTCGGCATAGGAATAGAAAATACGGTCATGGTTGTCGCCTTCGTTCGTGGAAAGTATGGAATAATACACTAAATAGGCACCTTCTCCCCCGTTATAGTCCTTGTCCCAGATGAACTGCGGTGCCCATACACGGTTGATACGGGCATATTCCTCATCGGTGTCATATACGCCCGTCGTGACATCGGGGTCGGAGAAGATGGATTTCCCCCGGTTGAAGTCGAACGTCGTACCCTCCCAATGTATCAAATCCCGGGAACGTACCAAGTTGATGCCGTGGTTGTTCCACACGCCGGAAGCGTGCTGTTTCATGTCGGTGGTCGTGATGAAATAGCCGTCCGACGCTTCAGCGCGCCCTATATAGGCGTCACGCGTGCCATGTTCTATTCCTGCCACCTGTTCCGTGTCGAAAATTTCTTCCCCGTCCAACAATACGTGGAACACACGGCCTTTATCTTCCTTCGCACCGAGTGCGAAATTGGTGATTTCCTTTCCTGCGTTCATGAAGCAGTACAAGTAACCATAGCGGTTGTCATCGGGTGCCAACATCACCGGACACTCCACTACCACCGTGTCGGCCTCGCAACTTAACTTGGCAGACAACACCCCGGCACGGACAGCCTCATCCCCTTGCGGCAGGGCGCGTACCACCAGTTTCCCATCCTCTAAAGCAACGGCATCCTCATAGCCTTGGCCTACGGACAAGAGCCATTCCACGCCTACTTTGTCGGAAATCATGTTGGGTAATTCCGTCGTGGCATGCAAACAGTTGAACTTCTTCATAAACCGTGCCAGTCCTTCGCGCCCAACACTCATGGCCACTTCCCGCGACTCCGCCGCACGGTCTTTCACCCGGGCATAGAGTTCCCTCGCCTGCCCTTCGTCCAAAGCCACGTCATAAATCTGGAAATCATCGAAGAAGACCTCGGCCATCAAGGCATCTGCGGCAAAGGGCGAACGCCCGATATAGGCTTCCGTCAGACGTTCCGCCACGTTGTCCGGACGTTGCGTTACTTGCTGCTCACTGGCCAGACGACCATCCACGTAAAGCCGCCCCATGCCGCCCGACTGCACGTATGCGATATTATGCCACACGCCATAAGCCAACCCTCCGTGCGAAGGGGCATCCGTGCTCGCCCCGTCCTTGATAGTGTAATACCAACCCGTGTTGCCCGGGCTGTTCACCAACCCTATGTATTGCTCCGTCCCATGGGCAAAAGCGTATGCCCAACAATAATCCTCCAACGTTCCTACGCCGGGCAAGGCGATGTCGACCGACATGGTATAATCGGCATCTAACCCGGCCAAGGTACGGCGTGCCATGTCCACGCCTAAATCAAAAAAACCTTGCTCACCAACAGCACCAGTATAAAGGGCATGGTTGCCGTCATCCATCGTCACGATGGAAGCACCTCCACACAACTTCCCAACGAACTTCCCAGCATCGTCAGCTGCTTGCCCACCGTCGAAGGAATACCGCACCAACGGCTCCGGCAATTCCGGTTTTTCTTCTGGAACAAGTTCCACGTCCTTCACGTCCAAACGAAGGATACTCAACGAATAGGCCGGAACAGTATAAGTAAAACTACTGCCCGAAACCTCCAACGCCTGCTCACGGGGCACCACTTTGTCCGGGTGCTCCAGACTGTTCTCGTCCGTACCGTTCCCACTTGTCAGCACCACCACCGAACCGCCGGTCGTGGAAGCATGTGCCAGATTAACCGTAGCCTCTTGCGGTGTGGAAGACGGATTGACCAACTTCACGTACAACACGCCTGCCTCGTCGTCGATATTGGAAGAGACGTATATCTTGCGGCTCACCGGCAAAGTGAAATCATGCAGGAGCGCACCGTCCAGATAGCACTTCACGTGCGTGCCGTTCACTTCGACTTTAATACGATAGGCATGTCCTGTTTCCAAAGACCCACTCACGGAAGCCACCGTAGTCTTCGACCCGTTGGTGCAAACTTCCACCCCGTGTTGGGTGTTGCCCCATCCGCCGAGGTTCCACCAACAATAATTGTCTCCGTCCCCGCAATTAAAGGCGATGAGGAAACCCTCCGCCCCACCGGTCTTCGTGGCTTCCACCTCATACGTATAGTCCTGTCCCGGCTGCACATCGCAGACATAAAGTTTGCCTTGCATGCCCTTATCCGTCTGTTTCAGCACGCCGCCCGAAGTGGTCCACGTGCCTCCGTCGGCCTTCCATTCTGGTTTTACGGACGAGAAATCGTCGTGGAAGACCACCGTCCCGTCGCCTGCCGTGACTTTCACGTTGTCGAAAGTGGCACTCGTGCTCCACGTGCTCAGGCCGATGCCCCCGGAGCGCAACAGTTGGTTGTTTTCCTCCGTCCACTTCACATTCTGTTTTCCTACATTGTTCGGGAAAAGCTGCTGCACGTAGTACGAAGGTGTACCGTAACTGGTATAACTGTTGAAACGGATCATGTCCGGACGCCAGTTGTAATTGTTTTCGTTGACGAATATCGGGGCATAGCTGTTCATGATGCAAACATCGGAGTTGTTTTCCATCCCCTGCATGAAGACCGCCTCTCCCAACGCCGCATTCAAATGACCATTGACGCCATAGTCCTGTGTCACAGCATACTCTCCCACATAGATCTTGTGGCTTGCCCGGCTATAAGAATCATACTTGTTATATTGGTTGACAAACCATGAGGGATTCCTATAATAGTGCTCGTCAACCGCATCCACCGGATATGGGTTACGCCAACTGGGATTGTCCGTGCCCCATGATTCCACGTTACCAATCAGCGTCACTTCGGGATACTTGGCCTTAATGGCCTTGCGGAACTGTTCGTAACGTTCAGCATAGTGGTCGCTCTGGTCGTTATTGTTTTCCGAACTGTAATTATAGTTCTCGTTCCCGATTTCCAATAAACGGAGATTGAAAGGCTCGGGATGGCCGTTCTTGGCCCGTAACGCGCCCCATTTCGTAGTTTTGGCATCGCCGTTGCAATACTCTATCGCATCGAGAGCCTCTTGGATGTATTCGTCTATCCGGGTATAGTCCTCCACCCACGCATGCCCCATGCCCATATTGACCACGAACAGAGGTTCCGCCCCCAAGTCCTCGGTGAGCTGCAACATCTCATGGAATCCGAAACCGTCCGACACCCTATATCCCCAATTCTGGTTCATGTGCCCGGGACGTTCCTCGATAGGGCCGATGGTGTTTTTCCACTCAAAACGGTTGGTTTTTCCGTTGGCATAATGCCCTTCCACGTAACAACCGCCGGGAAAACGTACGAACGACGGCTTCATGGCTTCCAGTTTTTCCGCCAAGTCGATGCGGCAACCGTTGTCACGGCCTTTGTAAGTAGGCGGGAAAAGACTTACCACGTCCAATACGACCGTGCCGGGCACGGAACCCTTCAGGGCGAACCAACCGTCGCGAGCCTCTCCCGTGGCCGTGATTTCCGCCGTCAGCTTCGTCCATCCCGAACCGACATCCACCGTCATCTCTCGGCTACCCAGACTCCGACCGCCCTGAGTCTGCAACTCGGCTGTAATGACACCCTTATAATCAGGACTTCCTTTTATCCAAAAAGACAGCCGATAAGTCTGCCCGCTCACCACATGAATGCCCCAGAAACCCTCGTTACGCACACCGTCGCCCGCGCCTTTGAATTCCAATTCGAGCGCGTGCCCCTGTGCCTCATTCAGCATCCCGTCGGTAACCACGGCCATACGGGCATTCCCCACAGGCCACCATTTGTCAGGGTTCGACGCATTGTCCTCGAAAGAACGGTTGTGAATCAGCTCGGCGTAAAGCCCACCGTCGCCGGCATGGTTGATTTCCTCGAAAAAGATGCCGTAATGGCGACCACCGATGGAAGCTCCCCGCTGTCCGGCATCGATATTCAATGTAACTTGTGCCATGGAAGAGGCCACACACATTGCGTAAAATGCAACGGGAATAAGCCTCTTGAAAAAAGATTTGCCCTTCATTTCATGAAAAATATAGAGGTTAATGTTTTTAATTTACAAGACGTTGCCATCTTTGTCCAAAAGTAATTAAATCCACGTTTCAAACCTAATAAAAATCTAAATAAATGTGGAAGACACACCATTTTCTCCTTTTTTCTCCTTAACTTTGCAGCCGTAAATACAAATGTGGATAGATTTGGGCGGCTTGCAACCACGGTAAAAAATGCTAAATACAGTTTTGAAACTGCACGCATACCTTCCCAATGAAACCCCATTCTTATTATTATTTTTTTAATTTAACTACGTAGAAATGGGTTATTTATTTACTTCCGAATCGGTGTCCGAAGGACATCCGGACAAAGTGGCGGACCAGATTTCCGACGCTGTATTGGACGAATTATTGGCTTTCGACCCTAATTCGAAAGTCGCATGTGAAACATTGGTGACAACGGGTCAGGTTGTCGTGGCCGGAGAGGTAAAATCAGAAGCTTACGTCGACCTGCAAGAAATAGCCCGCCGTACTATCCGCCGTATCGGTTATACCAAAGCGGAATACAAGTTCGAAGCGGAAAGTTGCGGCGTATTCTCTGCCATCCATGAACAAAGCGCCGACATCAACCGCGGCGTGGAACGCCAAGACCCAATGGAACAAGGGGCAGGCGACCAAGGCATGATGTTCGGTTATGCCACCAATGAAACGGAAAACTACATGCCGCTATCCCTCGACCTCAGCCACAAAATCCTGCGTGTATTGGCCGAAATACGACGCGAAGGCAAAGAAATGACGTACTTGCGTCCCGATGCCAAAAGCCAAGTGACGATTGAATATGACGATAACGGGAAACCGGTTCGCGTAGACACGGTTGTGGTTTCCACACAACATGACGAGTTTATCCAACCGACCGACGGCAACCAAGAAGAAGCCGACCGGAAGATGTTGGACAAGATACGACAGGATGTCATTACAATCCTGATGCCGCGTGTCATTGCCGAGATTCACGACCCGGCCATACTCCGACTGTTTGACGAACATATCACTTACCACGTGAACCCCACCGGTAAATTCGTGATAGGCGGTCCTCACGGCGATACCGGACTGACCGGCCGTAAGATCATAGTAGACACCTACGGGGGCAAAGGTGCCCACGGCGGAGGCGCCTTCTCCGGGAAGGATCCCTCCAAAGTAGACCGTTCGGCCGCATACGCCGCACGCCACATCGCCAAGAACATGGTGGCAGCCGGAGTGGCCGACGAAATGCTAGTGCAAATCAGCTATGCCATCGGTGTGGCACGCCCTGTGAACATCTACGTCAATACTTACGGACGCAGCCATGTCAGCCTGAGCGACGGAGAGATTGCGCAAAAGATAGACGCGTTGTTCGACCTGCGGCCGAAAGCCATCGAAGACCGCCTGAAACTCCGCAATCCCATTTATGAAGAGACTGCCGCTTACGGCCACATGGGACGCCAACCGCAGACCGTGACCAAGGAGTTCCACAGCCGCTATATGCCTACCAAGACCCTCGAAGTGGAACTCTTCACGTGGGAGAAATTGGATTATGTTGCTCAAATCAAAGAAACATTCGGACTATAAGATGAACGCGATTCAGTCAGTGTGTGTATACTCGGCCTCCAGTACGAAAATAGCCGATTGCTATTTCCAGGCTGCACGGGAATTGGGTGAACTCTTGGGACACCATGGCATCCGTCTGGTGAACGGTGCCGGAAACCTCGGGCTTATGAGAGCCTGCGCCGATGCCTGCCTGGAAGCCGGAGGGCAAGTGACCGGCGTGATTCCCCGTTTCATGGTGGAACAAGGTTGGCAACACCCCGGGCTTACGGAACTGATTGAAACGGAAGACATGCACACCCGCAAGCAAACAATGGCCCGCCTTTCAGACGGTGTCATTGCCTTGCCGGGCGGATGTGGCACGTTGGAAGAATTGCTCGAAATCATTACGTGGAAACAACTCGGACTATATCTGAACCCCATTGTAGTACTGAATACAAACGGATTCTATGATCCTTTGTTGAAAATGCTCAACCGAGCCGCCGAAGAGCATTTCATGCGTCCGGCCCATTTGGACATCTGGAAAGTGGCTTCCACTCCTACAGAAGCCATCGACTTATTGTACTCCACTCCTGTCTGGGACAAGGAAATCCGCAAGTTTGCCGCCATTTGAACATGAAAGACTCACTTCAAACGGCTCTTCCGGCACACGAGAACGCTTCGTATCCCCTCCGGCAGAAATTCAACCCGAAACAAATCATTGAAAGCCTGCCCGCTGATGCCACACCGGCCCAACAGGATTCTGCCATCCAGGCGATGCTGCCTCCACGTCCGACCGTGCGTTCGACACGTCCCGACACCCTGAACCTTCCGGGATGGCAGATACCGTCGGCCAAAAGTACACTCTCCGTACAAGGCATCCGATACGATGAAAACTTTTTCAGCACCTCGCCCTATTACCATGCTGAAACAAACATCCGCCCAACCGGCATGGATGCCGACCCGTTACCCTACCTGTTACGCCACGATGACTGGGTCACGGGCATCCTGCTCTGCTGTTTCCTGGTAGTCATGACCATCTTCGCCAACAGCAAAAAGTTTATCAAACAACGCTTACAGGACTTTTTCCTCAACCGCATGGACAAGGAGAAACTTTTCTCGATAGAAACGGGCCGCGAAATGCGCCACGCCGTTTTCCTTTATATGCAAAGCGGATTGCTCGTCAGCCTTTTTTTCTTCGATTACACACAAACTACCCGGGACCTCTTCATGTCCCCCGTTTCCTCCCATACCCTATTGGGAATCTATGTTTTGATTTGTTGGACTTACTTAGGATTCAAGCAACTGTTTTACACGTTTGTCAATTGGATCTTTTTTGACAAAGAACGCAGAAGTACCTGGCTCAAATCATATTCATTCCTCATTTCGGCCGAAGGAGTACTGCTCTTTCCGCTTGCTCTAATCACAGTCTTTTTCAATCTTCCGACCCACGATGTGATATTATGTTTATGCCTGTTGTTGGGTTTCATCAGACTTCTACTCTTTTATAAAACTTTTTGTATATTTTTCCCAAAAATTCATGGTTTTTTCCATTTAATTATGTACTTTTGTGCCCTTGAAATGCTGCCTTTGTGCGGCTTATGGCAAGCACTTACATATACGAACGACATACTATTATAAAATATTTGGACACTTATGATAAAGAAGATTCTGGTTTCACAACCCAAACCAACCTCCGAGAAATCTCCTTATTTCGAGATTGCCTCCAAGTATGGTGTGGAAGTAGTTTTCAGACCATTTATCAAGATTGAAGGTTTGTCTGCTAAGGAATTCCGCCAACAGAAAGTCTCTATATTGGATTATACCGCAGTGGTATTCACCTCACGCAATGCCATAGACCATTTCTTCCTTCTGTGCAAAGAATTACGTGTGACGATACCCGAAGACATGAAGTATTTCTGCATCACGGAAACCATTGCACTGTACATCCAGAAATATGTGCAGTACCGCAAACGCAAAGTATTCTTCGGTTCCACGGGCAAAGTGGACGACTTGATACCGGCCATGGTGAAACACAAGACAGAGAAATATCTGGTTCCATTGTCGGATGTACATAATGACGAAATTACCAATTTGTTGGATGCCAAGAAACTCATCCATAAGGAAGTTGTGATGTACCGCACAGTGAGCAACGATTTCAAGAGCGACGAGAAGTTCGATTACGACATGTTGATTTTCTTCAGCCCGTCGGGCATACAGGCTTTGCTGAAAAACTTCCCCAAATTCGAGCAGAAAGACATCGCCATCGGTACGTTCGGACCGGCCACAGCCCAAGCCGTCAAAGACGCAGGACTGCGGTTGGACATGGAAGCTCCCACTTCGCAATACCCGTCTATCACGGCTGCATTGGACGATTTCGTGAAGAAGCACAACTGTTGATGCTCATCAAATAAGAAAGGGTGCCGGAAAAGCACCCTTTTTCCTTTACCTGACAACACCGTACCTTATGGAACAGAAACCGGACTCTTCATTTCATAAATCGGAGCGCTTATGCAGCAAACGCGTCATAGACGCCCTGTTCGCCGGAGGCAGCAAGTCCATGTCGGCCTTTCCGCTTCGCGTAGTCTTCATGCCGGTTCCCGTAGAGGCCCCGGCTCCTCCTGTATCCGTACTGGTATCCGTCTCGAAACGGCGTTTCAAAAGGGCAGTAAAACGCAACCGGGTGAAACGGCAAATCCGCGAAGCTTACCGCAAACAAAAACACATACTGACATCCGCCTTACCCACGCCCTCCGGGCAAGGCTTGGCCGTGGCATTCCTCTGGCTTTCCGACCGATTGTATGCTTCGGCCGAAGTGGACGATTGCGTAAAACGCTTGTTGGTGCGTATTTCCGAACAACTTCCGGCATCCCCGGCCGAACACCCCGGCAATGCATCTGCCTTATGACCGTTTCCGACATTGGTTATCCGCCGCGTTGATTGCTCCCATCCAGTTCTACCGCCGCGTGATTTCCCCCATGACTCCCCCGTCGTGCAGGTTCACGCCGACTTGTTCGCAATACGCCATCGAAGCCATCCGCAAGCATGGCCCCTTCAAAGGCATGTACTTGGCCGTGCGCCGAATCCTGCGCTGCCATCCCTGGGGAGGAAGCGGTTATGACCCCGTCCCGTAAGCCTATGGAAACATATCTGAACCTCCATGCCCACCGGCCGGCCGCTTCTCCGTCGGAGACTGTTGTCCGCAACTATATCCTCCCCTTGCCTCCTTCCGGACACGAAGAGCCCGAATACGGGCAAACCTTTTCCGCCGGTATCCATCCTTGGTATATCCCCACACATCCGGAAGAAACCCTGAAAGAACTGGAGCGCCTGGCAGCCTCTCCTTCTTGTAAATCCATAGGAGAAGCCGGACTGGACAAATATGCATCTACCCCACTTCCCCTACAACGTGAACTTTTCATACGGCAGGCGGAACTGGCCGTCTCTCGTCAACTTCCCGTCATCATCCACTGCGTCAAGGCATGGGACGAATTACTGGCCATAAAAAAAGACTTCCCAGAAACATTACCTTGCATCATCCATGGTTTCCGAGGAAAGCCCCAACTGGCCGAAAGCTTGTTAAGCAAAGGCTTTTACCTCAGTTTCGGTTTCCGTTTCCATCCGCAAAGCCTGACGCTCTGCCCGTCCGACCGTCTCTTCTTTGAAAGCGACGAAGACCTGCGTCCCATAGACACACTATACCATATAGCTGCCGAACTGCGCTCTTGTACACCGGAAGGACTGCGCGCACAATGTTGGGAAAACCTCGTCCGTACCGGCCCATCGTCTAAAAAATAAGAATATAGTTGCAAGTCTCATTGAAAGGTCGTACTTTTGTACGACTCAATTTTTATTAAACAAAATACATTCATACGATGAACTTTGTAGAAGAACTGAAATGGAGAGGCATGATCCACACCATGATGCCGGGCACCGAGGATTTACTTGAAAAAGAACAGGTCACCGCCTATCTGGGCATCGACCCCACGGCGGACTCCCTGCACATAGGCCATCTTTGTGGTGTGATGATGCTCAAGCATTTCCAACGTTGCGGGCACAAACCGTTGGCCCTTATCGGAGGTGCCACCGGAATGATAGGCGACCCTTCGGGTAAAAGCCAGGAACGCAACTTGCTCGACGAAGAAACGTTGCGCCACAACGTGGCCTGCATCAAACAGCAACTAGCCCGGTTCCTGGATTTCGACAGCGACGCTCCCAACCACGCCGAGTTAGTGAACAATTACGACTGGATGAAGGACTTCAAGTTCCTCGACTTCGCCCGCGAAGTCGGCAAGCACATCACCGTGAACTACATGATGGCCAAAGACAGCGTGCAAAAGCGTCTGAACGGCGAGGCACGCGACGGACTGTCGTTCACCGAGTTCACTTACCAACTTCTTCAAGGTTACGACTTCTTATATTTGTACGAACATAAAGGCTGCCGCCTCCAGTTGGGCGGAAGCGACCAATGGGGCAACATCACGACCGGTGCCGAACTGATACGCCGCACCAACGGTGGTGAAGTGTTCGCTTTGGTATGCCCGTTAGTGACGAAAGCCGACGGAACCAAGTTCGGCAAGACCGAAAAAGGCAACATCTGGCTTAACCGCGACTACACTAGCCCGTATGCCTTCTATCAGTTCTGGCTCAACGTGGCCGACGACGATGCCAAACGTTACATCCGCATCTTCACCACACTGGACAAGGAAGAAATAGACGGCCTCATCGCCCAACACGATGAAGACCCGGGACTGCGCATCCTGCAAAAACGCCTGGCCAAGGAAATCACCATCATGGTACACAGCGAAGAAGACTACAACATGGCTGTGGAGGCCAGCAACATCCTGTTCGGAAAGGCGACCAAGGAAAGCCTGACGAAGTTGGACGAACAAACGCTGCTCGACGTGTTCGCGGGCGTGCCGCAATTCGAAGTCAGCCGCGAAGCCCTGTCGGCCGGAGTCAAAGCCGTAGACCTGACAGCCGAGATGACGCAATGCTTCCCCAGCAAGGGCGAGATGCGCAAGATGGTACAAGGCGGCGGCGTTTCGCTGAACAAGGAAAAACTGACAGCTTTCGACCGCATGGTAACAACCGACGACCTGCTCAACGGCAAATACCTGCTCGTGCAACGTGGTAAGAAAAACTATTTCCTGCTTATCGCCAAATAAAAAAACAGAGAAAAATTTGTAGGATAGCGAAAATCTCGCTATCTTTGCACCGCTTTCGAGAGAAAGACATAAGGATTGGGATATGGTGTAATGGTAGCACAAGACATTTTGGTCGTCTTAGTCTTGGTTCGAACCCAGGTATCCCAACCAAAAGGAAGACCTCCGGAATTTTAAAATTCCGGAGGTCTTCCTTTTGTATCTTCCATATCTCATGTAATACAATATAGTAGAATGGCTATTTCCATCCACGTCCCCTCTTCCGACATCCCCTCACAAACAGCCTACCACGCAGTACAAACCTATTCTTTTACAGATGAAACAGACACGCCATTTTCACGTTCCTTCATCATCATCTGATAGCCAAACGATTAGAAAGCTCCTCTGTTTAACTTTTCATTCTGCGCCAAATGATTTTTCAATCTCCTGAGATTGATTTTCCGTTCTGCGCCAAATGATTTACGGTTTGGCGCAGAACATTTCGTGAAATGAAAAGGAATGACAAAACAAGGTCGTGGAAGGCGTACCATATGCCGCGCCTACGGCATCATGGATGTGCAACGCAAGGCGACGCACCACCAGAACCGCCATACGTCCCCCGACTGAGAAACAAATTTGCACGAACAACAGTTTTCTTATAATTTTGCCCCCGACAAAACCACTCCAACACGAAAAAAGCCATGGACAAAATCATTTTGGAAACAGAACGGATGTACCTTCGCGAAATGTCGCCCGAAGATTTCAAAGCCATTTGCCTCATCATGCAAGACGAGCAGACGATGCAAGCCTATAACGGAGCGTTCGCAGACTGCGACATCCGCACGTGGATTGAAAGGCAACTCCAACGGTACGACACCTACGGATACGGATTGTGGGCCGCCATCCGGAAAGATTCGGGCGAACTGATAGGGCAATGCGGACTGACACGGCAATATTGGTTGGAACGACAAGTGATAGAGGTGGGATACCTGTTCCGCCGCGACCATTGGCACAAGGGCTACGCCACGGAAGCCGCCAAGGCTTGCAAAACGTATGCTTTCGGGCAGTTGGAGGCCAACCGGCTGTGCGCCATCATACGCGACACCAATACCGCCTCCCAACGCGTGGCACAACGTATCGGTATGACCCGCCGACCGGGAATCATGGTGAAACACTATCGTGGTACCGACATGCCCCATTACCTCTTCGCCGTAGAGAAATATTAATTGCAACCAAGTTGCATGCCAAACTGTTGTGTGCTTGGCATTTTTCCCCTATCTTTGCTCCCACGAAAACAAGAATCACCGAAACGATGAAAAAACAACTCCATGCCATCATCTTGTTATGGCTCTGCATGTTGGTGCAGGCCGTTTCGGTCTTTCCCCACCACCATCATGCCGAAGCCCTCTGTCTGGGGCACGACATGGAAACCGCCCGTCCGGCAAAAGGAACACATGCGTGCGGTTCGGAGTGCATCACGCATTTCCACCTGACGATGCCATCGTCCGGCTCCCACGTCTCTTATAAGAAAAACGTATCCCGTCCTTCATGTCTGCTGCGGACGTCATACGACTTTCCGGTCATTCATGGCCCACAAACATCAAAAGGAACTTACCAGACAGACCGGACCGACTTATACCTTTCCCTGCCCGTCGGGGGGAAAGGATTAAGGGCACCTCCCTTGGCTTAGCCAGAGACAAAGACATTTTTCATCTTATTCATCCCAAATTTTAATATTCCTATGAAGAAAATATATTTCTTGATGGGCGCTTTGGCTATAAGCATGCTGAGCGCCTGCCACAACCATGACCACGAGAACGAGCATGTACACGACAGCGAGAAGACCGCTGAAAAAGAGAACCATAACGAACATGCGGATGAAATCATCCTGACAGCCGAGAAAGCCAAAGCGGCAGGCATCGCCACCGAAACCGTGAAACGGGACACGTTCCGGCAAGTCATCCCGACCAGCGGCCAGATACTCGCTGCCCAAGGAGAAGAAACCACGGTAGTGGCCGGAACGTCCGGCGTGGTGCGGTTCGCACGGACGCTGACCGCCGGTGCCCAGATCGGAAGCGGCACTGTATTGTTTCATTTGTCCTCGGAAAAGATACAAGGCGGAGATCCTTTGGAACGTGCATACGTCGCTTACCAAAACGCCAAGGCAGAATACGAACGCGCCAAACCGCTGGCTGAGAAACAGATTGTGACGCGCAAAGACCTTGAAAACCTGAAAGCGGCCTACGAAGACGCACGTATCAGTTACGAGGCCCTGGATCCCCAACATACACGGAAAGGCATAGCCGTCACGGCTCCGACGGGCGGATATGTGAAGAACGTGGCGGTGAAAGAAGGTGACTATGTGACCACCGGACAAGCATTGATGACCCTGACCCAAAACCGACGCCTGCAACTGCGTGCCGATGTATCGGAACGTTATTACGGCGCACTGAAGCAAATCACTTCGGCCCACTTCAAGACCCCGTATGATGACAAGGTTTATGCTTTGGAAAACCTGCACGGACGGATCCTGTCCTACGGAAAGGCTTCGGACGAGAATGCTTTCTACATCCCTGTCCTGTTTGAATTCGACAACACGGGCGATATCGTGCCAGGAAGTTATGTGGAAACCTACCTCCGTGGGGCAGAACGCACCGGAGTAATTTCCCTGCCCGTCTCAGCACTGACTGAAGAACAAGGGTTGTACTTCGTTTACTTGCAGGAAGGCAAGGAAGTGTACCGTAAACAGGAAGTAAAAACAGGAGCCGAAGACGGGCTGCGCGTAGAAATCCTCTCGGGCCTGAAACCCGGCGACCGCGTGGTCACACAAGGTGCTTACCACGTGAAACTGGCTTCGGCCTCGAATGCCATCCCGGCCCACAACCATTCCCACTAAACTTGTCTTGGAGGATATATTATGCTGAACAAAATCATACGGTTCTCCCTGCAGAACCGCTTATTCATATTGATGGCCTCCGTCCTGTTGATGATAGGAGGCCTCTATCAGGCTTACCATACGGAAGTGGATGTTTTCCCCGACCTGAACGCCCCCACCGTTGTGGTCATGACAGAAGCCGGAGGCATGGCAGCCGAAGAGGTGGAACAGTTGGTCACTTTCCCGATAGAGACCGCCGTCAACGGTGCCACCAGTGTACGTCGTGTACGTTCCTCATCTACCACAGGCTTCTCTGTCGTATGGGTGGAATTCGACTGGGATACGGATATCTATCTGGCCCGGCAAATCGTATCAGAAAAACTGGCCACAGTGGCAGAAAGCCTGCCCGACAACGTGGGTAACCCGACGTTAGGACCACAGTCTTCCATCTTGGGAGAATTGCTTATCGTAGGCTTGACTGCCGACAGCACCTCCATGCTCGACTTACGTACATTGGCCGACTGGGTCATCCGCCCACGCCTGATGTCCACCGGAGGCGTAGCCCAAGTGGCCGTATTGGGCGGTGACATCAAGGAATACCAAATCCTGCTGCACCCCGAACGGATGAAACACTACGGAGTGACGCTAGGCGAGGTGATGGAAGTCACGCGGAACATGAATACCAACACCAACGGCGGAGTGATTTACCAATACGGCAACGAATACATCGTACGCGGAGTCGTCTCGACCGACGACGTGCGGAAAATGGGCCGGGCGGTCATCAAGACCGCAGGAGGCTCGCCGGTCACGTTGGAAGACATTGCCGATGTCAAAACAGGCAGCCAACAGCCCAAGCTGGGTTTGGCCTCCGAAAAAGGCAAGCCCGCCGTATTGCTCACCGTGACCAAGCAACCGAACACGGGTACGATAGAGCTGACCGGGAAGTTGGAAGAAGCCTTGCAAGACCTGCAAAAGAGCCTTCCGGCCGACGTGCATGTGTCCACCGACGTGTTCCGCCAATCCCGCTTCATCGAAAGCTCCATCGGTAACGTCCAGGATTCGCTGCTCGAAGGCGCCATCTTCGTGGTCATCGTCTTGTTCCTCTTCTTGGGCAACGTGCGCACAACGGTCATCTCTTTGGTCACCCTCCCTCTTTCGCTGTTGGTCACCATTTTGGTGCTTCACTACATGGGGCTGACCATCAACACGATGAGCTTGGGCGGTATGGCCATCGCCATCGGTTCGTTGGTGGACGATGCCATCGTGGACGTGGAAAACGTATGGAAACATCTGCGCGAAAACCGCATGTTGCCGGAAAGCGAACGGTTACGTGTACGCGATGTCGTATTCAACGCCTCCCGGGAGGTGCGTATGCCCATCCTGAACTCCACACTCATCATCATCGTCAGCTTCGTCCCGCTGTTTTTCCTGAGCGGTATGGAAGGACGCATGCTCGTGCCGTTGGGCGTGGCTTTCATCGTATCGCTGTTCGCCTCCACCATCGTAGCCCTGACGCTGACGCCCGTACTTTGCAGCTACCTGTTGGGACACAAAGCCAAGACGGGCGGACTGCCTAAAGAAGCGTTCCTGGCCGTATATCTAAAGAAGCATTACCAGAACGGACTGTCTTGGGCTTTGTCGCACAAGAAAATCGTACTGGGCACCACGCTTACGCTTTTCGTCGCAGCCTTGGGAAGCTTCCTCACGTTGGGACGCAGCTTCTTGCCGCCGTTCAACGAAGGTTCGTTTACCATAAATATCAGTTCCCTTCCGGGTATCTCCTTGGAGGAATCGGATAAAATCGGACGGCAAGCCGAAGAACTGTTGCTCTCCATCCCCGAAATCAAGACCGTGGCACGCAAGACGGGACGGGCAGAACTGGACGAGCATGCCCTCGGCGTGAACGTATCGGAAATAGAGGCTCCGTTTGAACTGGAAGACCGCAGCCACACCGAGGTTTTAGAGGACGTGCGACATAAACTGTCCGTCATATCGGGAGCGAACATCGAGATAGGACAACCCATCAGCCATCGTATAGATGCCATGTTGAGCGGCACGCAGGCCGGCATCGCCATCAAACTGTTCGGTGACGACCTGAACAAAATGTACCAAATCGGCAACCAAATCAAATCGGCTGTCAGCGACGTGGAGGGTGTGGCCGACCTGAATGTGGAACAGCAAATCGAACGTCCGGAACTGAAAATCGAACCGAAACGGGAAATGCTAGCCCGATACGGCATCTCATTACCGCAATTCAATGAGTTTGTCACGGTGAACATGGGAGGAGAAGTCGTATCGCAAGTGTACGAGAAAGGGCGTTCGTTCAACCTCATCGTCCGTTCGGCAGAAGAAAACCGCAGCACGATGGAGCGTATCCGTAACCTGATGATCGACGATGCGCAAGGCAACAAAGTCCCCTTGTCGTATGTGGCCGACATCCGGTCGTCCATGGGGCCGAACACCATCAACCGCGAAAACGTGAAACGCAAAATCGTCATCTCGGCCAATGCCAGCGGGCGAGACATGCGCAGCGTGGTGAACGACATCCGCAGCCGGATAGACGAAAAAGTGAAACTGCCCGAAGGTTACCATATCGAATACGGCGGCCAGTTCGAAAGCGAAGAGTCGGCTAGCCGGGTGTTGTTACTCACATCGTTCATCAGCATCGTGGTCATCTTCCTGTTGCTTTACTTCCAATTCCGTAATGCAGCGCAGAGCGGGGTCATCCTGCTCAATCTGCCCCTGGCCCTGATTGGCGGTGTGTTCGCCCTGTTGCTGACCACCGGGGAAATCAGCATTCCGGCCATCATCGGATTCATTTCCCTTTTCGGCATTGCGACCCGCAACGGCATGTTGCTTATCAGCCACTACAACACGTTGCGCGAAGAAGGATTGTCGTTGCGGGAAAGCATCCTGCACGGGTCGCTAGACCGGTTAAACCCCATCCTGATGACCGCACTTTCGTCGGCTCTTGCCCTTATTCCGTTGGCCCTTCGGGGGGACCTTCCGGGCAACGAAATCCAGAGTCCGATGGCCAAGGTGATATTGGGCGGCCTGCTGACCTCCACTTTCCTGAATGCCTTTATTATTCCTATTATATATGAATGGATGAACCGCAAAAGTGTCCGTTCCTGAACAAAAACGACAGTCATGAAAAGAATCATTCTTATCACAACCGTTTGCGCCTGTGGCTTGCTCCCTTTGCAGGCCCAGAGCGTGGACGAAGTGCTGCAGAGCGTGGCACAACATAACAAATCCATCCAGGCACAACAAAAAAACGGAGAAGCCGAGAAGATAGGCATCGAAGCTGAAAACGGCCTGGAAGACCCTACGGTGGAATACAGCTCTTTCTTTAGCAAAGGAGTCAACGGGCAGTCAGGTTCCGAACTGGTCGTATCACAAGGATTCGACTTTCCCACGGTATATAACAGCCGTAACCGTGCCGGACACGACAAGAAAGAAGCCGTGGACTACCGTGCCGAAGCCTTGCGCCGCAACGTGCTGCTCGAAGCCAAGACCCTTTGCCTGGACATGATACGGCTGAACCGGCAAAGAGACTTGCTAAACAAACGCATGCAAAATGCCGACGAGTTGTTGGCCCTGTACGAAGAGCGGTTGAGAGCCGGTGATGCCACAGTCATCGAGGTGAACAAAATCAAGATGGAGCGCATGAGCATACAGACAGAAGTCCTGCAAAACCATACCGACCACCGCACGGCCTTGCAGTCGTTGCTGGCTCTGAACGGCAACATGCCGCTCACGTTTGAAGGACGGGAATATCCCATCGTCCCGTCTCCCCTCGACTTCGACGCTTTGTGCGATGAAGCACTCGGCAACGATGCAGAACTCAAAGCCGCCGAAGCCGATACACGGGCTGCCGAACGCACCCTCACGGTCAACCGTCAAAAATGGCTGCCCAAACTGGAAATCGGGTACCGCCGGAACACGGGCGAAGGCAGCAAAGAGCACGGTTTCCTTGTAGGAGGCTCCATCCCGTTGTTCTCCAACCGCAGACAAGTAAAAATGGCGCAGGCACAATCCATCGGTGCACGCTTACAAGCGGACGAAACGCGCCTGAAAGCGGAAGCTGCCTTGCATTCCGGCTTCAACGAACTTCAGCAACTGGGACGAGCCATGTCGGTGTACGACCAACCCCTGATGACGCAGACGCTCGAACTGCTGAAAGAAAGCGTAAAAGGCGGCGAACTGTCCGTGACGGACTACTTTGTGGAAGCCGACCAGATTTATCGCAACCTGCAAGCTTTCATGGAACTGGAGTGCCAATATCAGAAAGTGGCTGCCACGCTGTTTAAGAACAGGTTATAGAGACCAACATCCTACCGGAAAAAGAAAAAGGAAAAAGATTCTCGTCAAATTGTGTGCGTATGTCAGTTACTTTTTCTAACTTTGCCGGAAAGGAAAACGCATTATTAAATCAACAAGAACATGGAAAAGAATTTTTTGCAGAATTTCTCTTTGGAAGGCAAGGTTGCTTTGGTTACCGGAGCATCTTACGGAATCGGGTTCGGCATTGCGACGGCTTTCGCACAGTGCGGTGCCACCATCGTTTTCAACGACATCAAGCAGGAATTGGTGGACAAAGGACTGGCCGCATATAAGGAAAAAGGTATCGAAGCCCACGGCTACGTGTGCGACGTGACAGATGAAGCAGCCGTCAATGCCTTGGTTGCCCGTATCGAAAAGGAAGTCGGCGTGATAGACATCCTCGTCAACAATGCAGGCATCATCAAGCGCATCCCGATGACAGAAATGTCGGCCGCAGAGTTCCGCCAAGTCATCGATGTGGATCTGAACGCCCCGTTCATCGTATCGAAGGCTGTCATTCCCGGCATGATCAAGAAAGGGCACGGCAAAATCATCAACATCTGTTCCATGATGTCCGAACTGGGCCGTGAAACCGTATCAGCCTACGCAGCAGCCAAAGGCGGCTTGAAGATGCTGACGCGCAACATTTGCTCGGAATACGGAGAATACAACATCCAATGCAACGGAATCGGTCCGGGCTACATCGCTACTCCTCAAACCGCTCCGTTACGTGAACGTCAGCCGGACGGCAGCCGTCATCCTTTTGACAGTTTCATCGTGGCCAAGACCCCCGCAGCCCGTTGGGGTACTCCTGAAGACTTGCAAGGTCCGGCCGTATTTTTGGCTTCTGATGCTTCCAACTTCGTCAACGGCTTGGTACTGTATGTGGACGGAGGCATCTTGGCCTATATCGGCAAACAACCGAAATAAAAAAACATTTCCCACTCTATTAAAATCCGGTGTCTTGCATCCACGACACCGGATTTTTTATTATGACCTCCCCTTTTTTCTATCTCATTTGCGGCAAAACCTATAAGAAATCCTATTTTTATGCCAAAATGATAATTATTGAATCAAAAAGCCCATCTTGATTGCCTGTAACAGGCTATCTTTATCCCGACTAATTCTAATGTTATATACAAAATGTTATCATGAGAAACTTTACATTGAAGCCTTTGCTATTCTGCACCGCGCTGGCAGGAATGGCATTTCAAGGCACGATTAAAGCGCAAGAGATCACGTTCCGTGCGGCAGAAAACGAAGAAGCAGATGCCATCGGGGTAAAGACGAGCGACGGGGTGCCCGTCGTGGCAGACTTCGACAACAACGGGTTCATGGACCTATGGGCACCGGGACAAACCTATGAATGGCGCCCCACTTCGGAAGTGGACGAGAAAGGAGAAGTGATTTGGACATGGCAATGGTACGATGACCTCCCCCTTTCGTTCAACAACGGTGACGGCACATGGAACGTCAGAAACCGTGACAGCGGCACAGGTCTTCCATTCGCCTACGGTGGCATTAGCAACAAGGCTTTCGACTTCAACCAGGACGGCTTGGTGGATTTCATCTATCCGAGCGTCAACGTGGGTTGGACATTCGAAGCCAAAAGAGCTTTGCTTTTGGCCATCAACAACGGTGACGGCACTTTCACCATGAAAGAAGATGCCGCACTGGCAGAAATTGTCCCGGCACTCCAGAACAACAAATGGAACCAGCAGATACAGAACAGCTGCATCTCCATTGCCGACTACAACAAAGACGGTTACCCTGACCTGTTGATACAGTTTGAAAACGAAAACCCGTGGGAACGCGCCGTATGGCTGTTCAAGAATGTGGAAGGTGACCACTTTGAAAGAGTTACCGACCCATTCATCCCCGAAGCGGGCAAACCGTTTATCCCGCAATGCGCCGGAAGCATATCCTTCGGCGATTTCAACAACGATGGATGGCCGGACATTGTATCCACCGGATGGGGAGACGGTAATGAGGAATTAGGAATCAATGGGGGAGGACAAGTACATTTTTACCGTAATATGAAAGATGGTACATTCCAACTCGCCGACACCGATTTCGGTGAAATCAACGCCATTTCCGAGAAACTAAACTTCCCTTATGGTGAGGAACATTTCATCACTGTCGTAGACTATGACCAAGACGGCAAACAGGACATCCTTGTTTTCGGACAGACAGGTTTCCAAGGAGAAGCCATATACGCTCAAAATGGCAAAGTAGCCTTGATGCTGCGTAATGTCTCAACTGATGAAAAGTTTGCTTTCGAGGAAGTTGAAACCCAACTTTATCCTTTGTCGGGCGCAAATGTCCGTCTGGCTTCATTGGCCGATTTCAACGGAGACGGTTGGATAGATTTCGTAGCCAGAGGATGGAACGGAGATTGGCATACGGCCATCTCAAGCAGTACCGGCTCATACGACGGTTACTACATCACGGAAGATGTTCCCGACGCGGAAGACAACACCGATCCTATCCGTATTAAAGAAGCCTACATGGCCCACGGCGACCTGAACAACGACGGCCTGCTGGATTTGTTTACACAAGATAATTGCGACCGCTTGTCGTGGACTATCAATACCACCGAACCTGATTACGGCATACAAGTCCCCGGAGCACCCGAAGACGTGAAAGCCGAATACAACGCGGAAACGAAACAGCTCACCGTGACCTGGGCTGAATGCTACACTCCCGACACGGAGAGCAAAGCTTTCTACAACCTGTATTTAAAGAACAAGGCCACGGGTAAGACCTTCATGATTGCCCCGGCCAACCCAGAAAACGGCAAGCAACTCACATACACCGCATTCTCCGGTTACGTGAATCCTACTACCTATACATTCGAGGGAGTGGAAGAGGGCAACTACACCGTCGGCGTACAGGCCGTGACTTATTCTTGGCAAGCTTCAGAATTCTCGACCACAGACGTCAACCTGAACGAAAACCCGGCTCCTGCTTTCACCGTAGTGTCTACCGACCCTTCGGGACGGAAAGAAATAGAGTCCCTCTCCCACATCACGCTGAACTTCAACGAAGAAGCATATCCCAATGCCATGGAAGGCGCACCGGCCATCACCTTGACCAACAGCGCATCCGAAGCATTGGACATCACCCTGAAGAAAGTAAGCGGACAGGCCAAACAGATACAAATCATCCTGCCGCCCACGATTGAAGCCGGCACATACACGCTCACCGTACCCGAGAAAGCCGTCTGCCGCACTAACGGAGATTGGAACACGGCCTTTACAAAGACATTCACCACCACCGGAATAACGGCATACATGCCTACCGGCATCGAGGGAGACGAAGGCAACTACGGCTCTTTGAAAGACTTCACCCTCACTTTCCCGGAACAGACAAACGCGCAGGTCAATCCCGAAGCTACCGCATTGGCTTACATGGTGAACAACGATAACGATTACCAAGTTCCGGCCACGCTCTCGCAAGGCAACAAGCCCAACCAGATCAAACTCACGCTGGACGAAGAACAGAAAACCGAAGGTTCCTACACTCTCGTCATTCCGGAAGGCCTGATCCAACGCGTTGCCTACACGGAAACAACGGGAGAAGAAAACGCAGAAAACGCCACAGTGTTGCTCAGTTCGCCCGAAATCAAGTACGACTATACCATCGGGCTCGACTTCGCCCCCACTGGCATCACGCCTGCCGCAGGAAAAGTATTCTCCCTGAAAGACTTCACCATAGAGTTTGCCGAGGGGACAGTACCGCAGCTCAACGAAGAATCCGCAAGCCAGGCCTACTTGCTCAACGGCAAAGACGGCAGCCAAGTAGCCGCCACGCTAGCCATCGGTACGAACACGACCGAAGTCATTGCGACATTGGCCGAAGAGGTCAGCGCAGAAGGTAACTATACCTTGGTCATCCCGGCCCGCATGATACAGCAGACGAGCATGGATGAAGGCGACGGCACAACCGAGCCTACGGTAAAAACAGAGTATGCCCCGAACTTAAAGTACGACTACACGATTGGACACGACTACGAACCCGTATCCATCACGCCTGCTGAAGGCACGGTGAATTCCCTGCATGAATTCGTCCTCCAATTCGTGGCAGACACCACCTACGCTGCAATCAATACTGAGAATGAAGACAAGGCCTACCTTGCCGACAACAGCGGGGAAAGCATAGAGGAAGCCACGTTGGCCGCCGGTGACAATCCCAACGAAATAAAAGTCACTCTGGCCAATGAAGTAAACACGAAAGGCACTTACACGTTGGTTATCCCGGCCAAGATGATCCAGCAATCGGCCGGAGAAGAGAATCCAACTGTTGTAGACTATGCTCCGCAACTGGAATTCATCTTCACCGTCATGGATGGACAAAGCATAGAAAGCATCCTGAATGAAGCAAACACGGCAGAGGTATATACCATCAGTGGCATATTAGTAAAGAGAAATGCCACCCGTGAGGATCTGAAAGGCTTGAAGAAAGGCATTTATATCATCAACGGAAAGAACGTGCTCGTGAAATAAAAGCCACCATTTAAAGAACTGGCAGAAACCACAAAGGGCTGCCCCGTCATCGCTACGGGACAGCCCTTTTTCCATCCTTCCGGCAAACGGATGTCATGAATATTCAGCCTTGAAAACACCTTGCGGCAAACGGTATTTCATTTGCCGCAGAACGGAAAATCAATCTCAGGAGATTGAAAAATCGTTTGGCTGAGAAAAAAATGTTAATTTCAGGAGATTCGTAAAGTTCTGAACAACAAGGAAATAATAAGCCTTATTCCATTCGGGAAAATAGTATCCATGACAAATATTTTCTTACCCGAAAATGAAGCCTTACCGGTCTGCCAACGCAGCCAGAAGCTCCCGGAAAGTCCGTTTCAACACCGGATGAACAACTTTTGGTGCCACCTCGGCCAAAGGTTCCATGACGAAACTGCGTTCGTGCATCAACGGATGGGGCAAGGACAAGTGTACTTTCCTCCCCTCTTCCCCAGGCACATCGAAATCCGCCTCCATCACCACGTCGCCATAGAGCAACAAGTCGATGTCAATCGGGCGGTCGGCATACACCCGGCCCGTACTCTTGCTGCATCGCCCCAGTTCCCGCTCCACAGCCTGCGTGATATGAAGAACCTCTTCCGGTGTTTTCCCCGTACGCAATACAGCCACGGCGTTCAGGAAAGGATGTTCGGAGCAAAACCCCCAAGGCTCCGTTTCATAAAAAGCGGACAGGCTTTTCAATCTGCCTATCCGCTCCACCAATATCTCTACGGCCCGGTGCAACAACCGTTCACGATCGCCCAAGTTGCTGCCCAGGCCCAAATACAAGTCCGTCATCAATCGTTCAGTATAAGCATGGCATCACCGTATGTCCCGAAACGGTAACCTTCCTTCAAGGCTTCCTTGTAGCCTTGCATCACCAAGTCGTAACCGCCATAAGCTGCCGTGAGCATGAGCATCGTGCTATAAGGCATATAGAAATTGGCCACCATACAGTCGGCTACGCCGAATTCATAAGGCGGGAAAATGAACTTGTTGGTCCATCCGGTGAACTCCTTCAGGTTGCAGTCCGTCCCCACGGCCGTTTCCAACACGCGCTGCACCGTAGTTCCGACGGCACACACGCGATGCCCGCCCTCTTTTGCCGTGTTGACGATGCGGCAGGCATCCGCGCCTACGAACATTTCTTCACTGTCCATCTTATGCTTGGTCAAGTCCTCCACGTCTATGTCACGAAAACAGCCCAAGCCGCAGTGCATCGTAACAAAGGCGAAATTAACGCCCTTGATTTCAAGACGTTTCATCAGTTCCCTTGAGAAATGGAGTCCTGCCGAGGGAGCCGTGACAGCCCCTTCGTTACGGGCAAAGATACATTGGAAACGCTCCATGTCCTCTGGTTCGGCCGGACGCTTCACTATATGTTTGGGCAGCGGAGCCTCGCCAAGCGCATACAGGGCGGCCTTGAACTCGTCGTGCGGCCCGTCGTACAAGAAACGGAGCGTACGCCCGCGCGACGTCGTATTGTCGATGACTTCTGCCACCATGGAATCATCTTCACCGAAGTACAACTTGTTACCTATACGGATCTTACGGGCCGGGTCGACCAACACATCCCACAGGCGCAAGTCCTCATTCAGCTCCCTCAACAAGAACACTTCGATACGTGCACCCGTCTTTTCCTTGTTGCCATAAAGGCGGGCTGGGAACACCTTGGTATCATTGAAGATAAACACATCCTTGTCGTCGAAATAGTCAAGGATGTCTTTAAAGTACTCGCGATGCTCGATATCCCCGCTTTTCTTGTGCAACACCATCAAACGGGATTCGTCACGATGGCGCGCAGGATATTGGGCAATCTGTTCTTCAGGCAATTTGAATTTGAATTGTGACAGCTTCATATAGAATAGTTCTTCTTATATTGATTAATTATCTTCTGTTATCTCTATCGTCTGGCGATCCAACCACTCGGCAAAACCGTCCAGTTTCAGGCAGTCTTCCACTTTGACATCCCCGATTCGCGTACGGCGCAAGGCCGTCAGGTGGGCACCGCTGTGCAGGGCCTCGCCGATGTCACGGGCCAACGCCCGGATGTAAGTACCTTTGCTGCATACCACCCGGATGACGATTTCCGGCAGTTCGCAACGCAACAGTTCCAGTTCGTCGATGACCAAGGTCTTGGCTTTCAGTTCCACCTCTTCCCCTTTGCGGGCCAAATCGTACGCACGGCTCCCGTTCACCTTGCAAGCCGAGAAGACAGGGGGCACCTGTTCTATCGTGCCTACGAAACGAACCAGCGTTTCCTCCACCATCTCACGCGTGATATGTTCCGTGGGATACTCCGCATCCACGGGCTTCTCCAGGTCGAACGAAGGCGTGGTAGCCCCCAGACGGAGCGTGGCCACATACTCTTTCGTATGAGCCTGAAGTTCCTCTATCCGCTTCGTTGCCTTGCCGGTGCAGACGAGCAGGACACCGGTGGCCAAAGGATCGAGCGTACCGGCATGTCCCACTTTCAGTTTCTTCACTCCCAATCTCTTGCACAACAGGTAACGTACCTTGGCCACCAACCCGAACGACGTCCACTCGTATGGCTTGTCAAAAGCCAATATTTCTCCTTTCTTGAAATCCACTTAAGCGAATTTTAACGGTTAGAGGCAATGATGCACGATGAGCGCGACACCCACCACGGCACAATAAACGGCAAAATATACCAACTTGCCTTTCTTGACAATATTGATCATCCACTTGCAAGCCAGGCATCCCGACACGAAAGCCGCCACGAATCCCACGGCAAGCGGCCACATCCCGATACCCGCAGAAGCAGCTTCTACCCCGTGGGTCACTCCCTTTGCAATATCGAGTATGGCTTCTCCCAAAATGGGAGGCATCACCATCAGGAAAGAGAACTGGGCCAACTTGGCCTTGTTGTTACCCAACAGCAAGCCCGTGGCGATGGTCGTACCGGAACGGGACAAGCCGGGCAACACGGCGCAAGCCTGGGAAAGCCCGATGACAAAGGCATCACGAAGGGATATGTTCTCTTTCTGGCGGGGGCGAGCATAGTATGAAAACGTCAGCAGCAAAGCTGTCAGCAACAGACAAATGCCCACAACCAACAGGCCGCTGCCGAATATCATCTCCACATAGTCCTTAAAGAAAACCCCCACAATGCCCACAGGTATCATGGAAACCAAAATATTCAGGGCATAACGTTGGGATTCGTTCATCCCCGGCCCTTTGAAGTCAAACAACCCCTTGAATATCCACACGATATCTTTCCAAAGAATCACCAAGGTGCTGAACACCGTAGCCACATGGACTGCCACCGTAAATGTCAGATTGGCTTCTCCTTCTATCCCGAAGAAATGGGAAGCGATGGCCAGATGCCCGCTACTGCTCACCGGCAAATATTCCGTCAGGCCCTGCAAAAGGCCCATCAACAACGCATCTATTACATCCATGCTTAATCCTTATTGATTGTGGTGTCCGTACCGGACATTTCGTCTTTCTTTTCCCCGGCACCCTCATTTTCTTCTTCCAACGGCGTATATGCAGGCTTCCGCAAAATGGCATAAATGATGAACAAAAAGCCAAACAGGCAAACCATTGGAGCCACTTTGATGCGGCGCACACTGAATATGTCCGGATTGAATACCGTCTCCGAACTCCCGGAACCGGACATAAGGATGAACCCGATGATTACAATCGCCATCCCGACGGCCAACAACATAAAATTCACCTTGTCGAAAGCAAAATTTCTTTTATCCATAAACCTCTATTTATTATATGTTTCCTATTTAATACAAATCACCGGCTTTCATCCGCAGAAACTTGTTGACGGAGAGGTACGTACAGCCCAACGTAAGCAAAAGGCCGAACAACAGCACCGCCGCCCCTACGGCGAGCAACATATCGACATGGATATATTGGGAAAGCGAAGGGTCGTATCGCAAAAGGGTATGTACGCCTCCCAACAGCACAGCATCGGCCAACAAACCGGACAAGAACCCGAGGTTGAAACTCCGTGCCATAAATGGCCGACGGATAAATCCCCAACTCGCTCCTACCAATTTCATCGTACGGATAACGAAACGGCCGGAATAAATGCTCAACCGGACCGTATTGTTGATAAGCGCAAAAGAGACCAAGGCCAAAAGCACGGCCAAGCCCAAAAGCACGTAACTTATACGCCGCAAATTGTCATTCACCGTGTCGACCAACTCTTTTTGGTACATCACATCCTCCACCAAAGGGTTCTTTTTCAACTTCGCAGTAATCCATGCCAAACTGTCGGAGTTGGCATAAAGGGCATTCATACGTAATTCAAACGAGGCCGTGAAGGGATTGGCCCCGAGAAACTCGGACGGATCGCTGCCCATGGCCTTGACTTGCTCTTTCAACGCCTGCTCTTTGGACACGTAATCCAAAGCATACACATAACGTTCGTCCGTCAATGCCCTCCGGAATCCATGGATGTCCGAACGGCTTGCTTCACCGTCAAGCAAGACCGTTACCGTCAGGTTTTCCTTCACGGAATCAGACAAACGTTGGGCAAACAATATAAAAAAGGAGACGATTCCCAACAGTATCAACACCAACGTGGTACTGACACCGGTCGTGAACCACTGCATCCCCAAAGAACCTTTTGCTTTTTTCTTTCCCATGACTTCTATCCGGCCGTATTTACGTATTTTACAAAAATACAACGAAACACGGGGATTGGTTCTCTCTTTAACAGCATTTAACTTGATTGTCAGTCTTCTACCACCTCTCCTTTCAGCGTAGCCGAAGAACTTCCGCTAATTCTCACCTTTACAAAATCACCGACATGATGCTTTCCCCTGTCGAACACGACCACCTTATTCTGCTCCGTACGTCCGAACAACTGCTCTTTGGAACGTTTGCTCACACCCTCTACCAACACTTCATAAACCCGGCCTTCGCAATGGCGGTTGCTCTCTGCCGAGAGTTCATTCTGCAAAGCGATCAATTCGTTCAAACGCCGCACCTTCACGTCCTCCGGCACGTCGTCGGGCAAATGCTTGGAGGCATACGTCCCCGGCCGCTCCGAATACTTGAACATAAAAGCACTGTCGTAGGCGCATTCACGCATCAACGACAAAGACATTTGATGGTCTTCTTCGGTCTCGGAACAGTAACCCGAAAAAATATCTGTGGACAAACCGCAATCCGGCACAATCCGACGAATGGCCGCCACACGGTCAAGGTACCATTCACGGGTGTACTTGCGGTTCATCAATTTCAGGATACGGTCGCTCCCGCTCTGCACCGGCAAATGGATATGCCGGCACACATTGGGTTCTTCCGCAATGACACGCAACGTGTCATCGCTCATATCCTTCGGATGGGAAGTGGTGAAACGCACGCGCATCCCGTCGGCCTCGTGTGCCACCAACCGCAAAAGTTGCGGAAAAGAAACTGTCTTTCCGTCGCCCCCCACATGGAGGTAAGAATTCACATTCTGCCCTAAAAGCGTGACTTCCTTATACCCGCGCTTTTTCAAATCCCTCACCTCATTCAGGATGCTTTCCACATCCCGGCTGCGTTCCCGTCCACGCGTGTAAGGCACAATGCAGTAATGGCAAAAATTGTTGCAGCCACGCATGATACTGACAAAACCGGAAATATGCGAGCCGCACACACGTTGCGGAATCACGTCCTTGTAAGTTTCCGTCACGGACAGTTCCACGTTGATGGCCTTATGCCCCAGCTCCACTTGGGCTATCAGGTCGGGCAGGGACAAATAAGCGTCGGGGCCTGCCACCAAATCCACATGGTGGTTCTCTATCAATTCTTCCTTCACCCGTTCGGCCATACAGCCCAACACGCCGATAACCAAATGCCGGCCCTTCCGTCTCAAAGCATGCAAAGCCTCCAGACGGTTGATGATTTTCTGTTCGGCATTATCCCGTACGGAACAAGTATTCAGGAAAACGGCATCCGCCTCATCCAGGGTTTCGCACGTCTCGTATCCTGCCATACGCATCACCGAAGCCACCACTTCACTGTCGGCCACATTCATCTGGCAACCATAAGTTTCTATAAAAAGCTTTTTCATGCTGTTCTTTCAAGTTCAGGCTGCAAAGATAACGAAAGGCGAGCGCAGAGACAAGCAAAAAGGCAGTTTTCTGGCTTGGCTATGCTGAGCCGCATCTTATCCTCGTGAAACAAAGACAGTCAAAATCATACATATAAGTACCATTTACTTCTGCAAAGAAATTGAAGAAGAAACACATCTTCTTAAAAAAGACTAAAGACGAAGTTAAAATAGAGTACAAATTATTATTATCAAAGAAATAATTGCGATATTTGTTCCCGAATGAAAACATTAGATTTTTTCATAGTTAAGGTTTAGTTGAGTAAGCGGGATTTGTGAAAACCCCGCTTATTTTTTTAAGTAATGCAGATTGGTCTATACGGCAATAAAATGAGCGATGATACCACTTACATACAACTCATGCAGTACACGGCGGGGACAAGTTTCATGTTCCTGCTATGGTTGTGTGCATACTTTTTCCGGAACGGAAGCGGTAACCGACTCCGCCAAATCACAGGTTGGGTCCTGCTCGTATGGGTCATACAGTCGGTCAAGGATATTGCATTGATATGGTATCCTACCGTCCGGTTCGAGTTCCTTCACCATGTTTTCGTACTCATCGACATGACAGCCGTCCCCACCTGCGCCTTCCTGCTGTTCGAACTCACACGCCCCGGTTCCATGACACTCCTGCGGGCTGCACTGCATGAAATACCGTTCATCCTCTTCATACTCATCTACGCGTTCCATCCCAAGGATATATTATACGAAAGTGCCATCGCTTGCGCCGTGGCATACGGTACGGCCGTGATGCTTTACGTCTTGTTCGAAATACCGGCTTATCACAAGCGGCTGAAGCAAAGTTATTCTTACCACGAACGCATCGACCTGCGGTGGCTGTACATCATCCTTCTCTCTTTCGTGGTGTTCCTTGCGGTATGGAGCCTGACTTCCACCTACTACTCCGAGTTCAACGACACGCTGTACTACCTGCTCACATGTATCATCTGGTCGCTCATCAGCTACTTCATCAACCGGCAGGAGCAAGTGCTCGGCTCATTGACGACCCGTTCGCACCAGGACGTTGAGATGCCCCAAGAAAACGGAGAGGAGCCACATCAATTCACCATCCACTTGCATCGGATTTTCGAGGAAGAGCATCTCTACCTCAACCCCAAGCTGACTATCATGGACTTGGCCCAAGCCATCGGCACAAACCGCACCTATATTTCCAATTACCTGAACAATGTGTTGGGCACAACATTCTTCGATTATGTCAACCAATACCGCCTGTCCCATGCAGAACGACTTCTTCGGCAAACCAAAATGCCTATCGAAGAAATAGCTGACCGTTCCGGCTTTAATTCACGGAGTACCTTCCGGCGCGCCTTCCTCAAAAGGTTTGGTTGCGCCCCGAGCCAGTACCGCCTTCATCACTTACCAAAAGAAATAGAAAAGGAAATAAGCCTGACACGATAACACCTTTCAAAAAAAATAGCTAACTTTGCGCCATATTAAATAAGGTATAACTATTAAGCAATCAACTCTATGGGATTCAACAAAATCACAGCAGCCGAAGCTGCTGCCCTCATCCAAAACGGAGATACCATCGGACTGAGCGGCTTCACACCCGCCGGTGTGCCTAAAAGCGTACCGGCAGAGATAGCCCGAAAAGCAGAGAAAGAACATGCTGAAGGCAAAGAGTTTAAAATCAACATCCTTACCGGCGCATCTACTGGACAAAGTTGCGACGGCATGTTGGCCAATGCCCAGGCCATCAAATTCCGTGCCCCTTACACCACGAACAAAGACTTCCGCACGCATGTCAACAATAATGAGATTTCGTATTCCGACCTCAACCTTTCCAACATGGCCACTCAAATCCGCCAAGGTTATCTCGGACAAGTAGACTGGGCCATCATCGAAGCTTGCGAAATCGAACAAACAGGCAGTAAGGCTCGTATTTACCTGACGGCCGCAGGAGGTATCAGTCCCACCGTCTGCCGTCTGGCACGCAAAGGCATCATCATCGAAGTCAATGCCTTCCACAGCAAAAAGTGCATGGGTATCCACGATGTGTACGAAATAGAAGACCATCCCTACCGCACGCCCATCATGATCATGAAGGCGAGCGACCGCATCGGCAAACCCTACGTGGAAGTGGATGCTGACCGCATCAAAGGCATCATTGAATGCAACATCCCCGACGAAGCTCGCTCTTTCAAGGCCCCCGACCCCATCACGACACAAATCGGAAACAATGTGGCCGACTTCCTGTTAGCCAACCTGAAAAGCGGGAAAATACCACCTACTTTCCTTAATTTGCAAAGTGGGGTAGGCAGCGGGGCCAACGCCGTTTTGGGCGCATTAGGCCAATGCCCGGACGTCCCGAATTTCAGCATTTACACCGAAGTGCTTCAGGATGCCCCCGTACAACTGATGCGCGAAGGCCGCGTACTCTCGGCATCAGCCTGTTCGCTCACCGTGACGAACGAATGCCTGCAAGGCATTTACAACGACATGGACTTCTTCAAAGACAAGCTCGTGCTCCGTCCTTCCGAAATTTCAAACAGCCCCGAAGTCATCGCCCGCATCGGCGTATGCTCTCTGAATACGGCCATCGAGGTGGACATCTACGGACATGTAAACTCTACCAAGATCTGCGGCACGAAGATGATGAACGGTATCGGCGGTTCGGCAGACTTCACCAACAATGCTTATTTGAGTATTTTCACTTGCGGTTCCACCACCAAAGGCGGAGCCATCAGCAGCATCGTGCCTTTCTGTTCCCACATCGACCATACGAGCCATTTCGTAGATGCCGTCATCACGGAATACGGCGTGGCCGACCTGCGTGGAAAATGCGCCATGGAGAAAGCAGCAGAACTTGTCAAGGTAGCCCATCCCGACTATCGTCCGCTTTTGCTCGACTACATGAAGTACGCAGCCCAAAACGGAGGACACACCCACCACTGCCTGTCGGCAGCATTCGCCATGCATGACACTTACCTGCGCAAGGGAGACATGCGACTGACCGACTGGGCCGAATACGTAAAATAACACCAGGACTTTATGAAAAAAACATCATTATTATTATATCTGGCCTTTCCGTTCTGCGGCAGCATTTCTTTCGCCCAACAGGCACTCACCCCCGAAGTCCTGCAGACCTTGAAAGAGAGCTACTCGCACGACGATGCCCACAAAGCCATCCGGAATGCCGTAAATGCCAACTCCATCAAAAAGCTTACGGCCAACAGCGAACAGGCGGCTACGCCCGACACGTGGTTCAGCCACAAGGTGAAAAGCTCCGGCATCAGCGACCAGAAAAGCAGCGGACGTTGCTGGCTGTTTACGGGTACCAACGTGATTCGTGCACAAGTCATGGCCCGTACGGGCATGAAAAATTTCTTTTTCTCGCAGGCCTACAACTTCTTCTACGACCAACTGGAAAAGAGCAACCTTTTTCTTCAAGGCATCATCGACACGCGCAAAAAGCCCATCGACGACAAAATGGTGGAATGGCTGTTCCGTAACCCACTGAGCGACGGAGGGCAATTCACAGGTGTTTCGGATCTGATTGAAAAATATGGGCTTGTCCCCAAAGAGGTCATGGCCGAAACTTACAGCAGCGACAACACCAATGAATTTTCAGCCCTCTTGAAAAGAAAATTGCGCGAAGACGGCATGTTACTGCGCGAAGCATCCGAGAAGGGCGCCTCCGAAAAGGAATTGGAACAACAGAAGGTAGACATGATGAAAACGGTTTACCGCATGTTGGTCTATGCCTACGGAGAGCCTCCAACTTCTTTTACTTGGGCACCGAAAATCGACGGGAAATATACAGAAAAGCCCAAGACTTACACGCCCCAAAGTTTCTACAAGGAAGTATGCGGCGGAGAAGACTTGAACGCCAATTACGTCATGCTGATGAACGACCCTTCGCGTCCGTTCAACCAAGTATATGAAATCGATTATGACCGTCACACTTACGACGGACACAACTGGCTGTACATCAACCTGCCCATCGAGGACATCAAAGAAATGGCTATTGCCAGCCTGAAAGACAGCACCATGATGTACTTCAGTTGCGACGTGGGCAAGTTCCTGGATTCAAAGAAAGGTACGCTCGACTTGAACAACTACGACTACGGCAGCCTCTTCGGCACGACGTTCGGCATGAACAAGAAACAACGCATCCAGAGCTTCGACAGCGGCAGCACCCACGCCATGACGCTGATGGCCGTCGACCTCGACGATAGCGGCAAGCCCAAGAAATGGATGGTGGAAAACAGTTGGGGCAAAGATGCCGGCTATCAGGGCCATCTCATCATGACGGACGAGTGGTTCGACGAATACATGTTCCGCGTGGTCGTCAACAAGAAGTACTGCCCGCAAAACGTTCTGGACATGCTGAAACAAAAGCCCGTCCGTTTGCCGGCATGGGATCCCATGTTCCAAAATGAACAATAACATACACACGAACTCAATAACAAGACAACGGAAATGAAAAAAATCAGAGCAGCCGTAGTAGGTTACGGCAACATAGGACACTATGCCTTGCAGGCACTCGAAGCCGCGCCCGACTTCGAAGTGGCAGGTGTCGTACGCCGGAACGGGGCTGAAAACAAGCCCGAAGAACTGGCCAAGTATAACGTGGTGAAGGACATCCGCGAATTGCAGGACGTAGACGTAGCCATCCTGGCCACGCCAACCCGTAGCGTGGAGAAATACGCTAAAGAAATCCTCGCGCTCGGCATCAACACAGTGGACAGTTTCGACATCCACACCCAAATCACTTCACTTCGCCGCTCGCTCGACGAAAGCGCAAAAGCCGGCAAGGCTGTGTCCGTCATCTCCGCAGGATGGGATCCGGGTAGCGACTCCATCGTACGCGCCATGTTACAAGCTATCGCCCCGAAAGGCATCACCTACACGAATTTCGGGCCAGGCATGAGCATGGGACATACCGTAGCCGTGAAAGCCGTGGAAGGAGTGAAAGCTGCCCTCTCCATGACCATCCCCACCGGCACGGGCATTCACCGCCGCATGGTATACATAGAGGTAAAGGAAGGATACGAGTTCCAGAAAGTAGCCGCTGCCATCAAAGCCGACCCCTACTTCGTCAACGATGAAACCCACGTCATAGAAGTACCTTGTGTAGACGAGTTGTTGGACATGGGACACGGTGTCAACCTGACACGCAAAGGCGTATCTGGAAAGACCCAGAACCAGTTGTTCGAATTCAACATGCATATCAACAACCCGGCGCTGACGGGACAAGTATTGGTTTGCGTGGCTCGCGCCTCGATGAAACAACAACCTGGCTGCTACACGATGATAGAAATACCCGTCATCGACCTGCTGCCGGGCGAGCGTGAAGATTTGATAGCCCATTTGGTTTAACCGCTCCCTGCGTATCCGGTCGTTTAAGACTTAAAACAAAGTAAAAAGAGGCCGAAAAAGCCTCTTTTTACTTTTAATAACATAAAAACAGAATGAACTTCCACTTTTATATGTACCTTTGGGATAGGTTATAAATAACATATTTATTAATTTTCAATTAAACAATTATGAAAAAGTCTCTACTGTTATTAGCGGGTGTATTAGGTATAAGTAGCCTGAACGCCCAAACGACTGAGGAACAAACTACAAAGTTCCGTGACAATTGGTCTATTGGTTTGAATGGTGGTATTGTGACTCCGCTCAGCCATAGTGCATTCTTCAAGAATGCCCGTGCCACCGTGGGTATTGATCTCAACAAGCAACTCTCTCCGATTTATGGCTTGACATTTGAAAACATGTGGAGCATCAACACGTTCGAGAGCAGTGCAGCTTTTGATGCAAGCAATCTGATGTTGTTGCACCGCATCAATTTAAATAATGTGTTCTGCCGTTACAAAGGCAAACCTAGCCTGTTTGAAGTTGAAGCATTGGCCGGTTTCGGTTGGTTGCACGTAAACGACGCATATTACGGAGAAGACGGGGACAAGGACGGCAACTGGCTTTCTTCAAAAGTAGGCTTGAACCTCAACTTCAATTTAGGTGAAAAGAAAGCATGGACCATAGCAGTAAAACCGGCTATATTGTGGAATGTAACCCAGTTTGGAAAAGACAACATCAACTTCCATTCCGACCAAGCTGCTTGGGAAATCACAGCAGGCGTAGTGTACCACTTCAAGAACAGCAACGGCAAGCACTACTATTCCAATGGTTGCAGCCATGCAGACCAGATTGCAGCCCTGAACGCCACCATCAGTTCGATGGAAGCTGAAGCTGCAGGCAAGGACCGTGCATTGCAGAACGCACAAAAAACCATCAACGACTTACAGAAGGATTTGAATGACTGCAAGAACAAGAAGGTGCCAACCACGGCTACGCAGACTGTAGAAAAGAACGAATACGTAGTCATCTTCCGTCAGAGCAGCAGCAAAGTAGACGCGCTCCAGATGCCGAATATCGACCGTTTGGCAAGCTATTTGAAGAAGAACAGCAACGCCAAAGTCACCATCTCAGGATACGCTTCACCGGAAGGCAACGCCAAGTTCAACCAGAAGCTGTCTGAAAAACGCGCGGAAGCCGTGAAGAACATTTTGGTGAAAGAATACGGCATCAGCGCCAACAGAATCGAAACCCAAGGTAAGGGAGTGGGCAGCATATTCGGTAAACCGGCTTATAACCGTGCAAGCATCTGCGTGACCGAATAATCATACAACAATCTTTAATTAAATCACAAAAAGAGGGCGACCTTTGGGCCGCCCTCTCTTTATTTACTAAAAAAGGTTACTTCCTAAAAAATATT
>NZ_CFQRNQ010000016.1:0-90527 GCF_986071375.1 Paraprevotella sp.
ACTTGACTTTTCCCGTCATCCGGTTACAGAAGCTATTTTCTCAAAAAGCCTATTTTTCAATAACTTTGCTCTACTTTTCCATATCTCACCGATTATTGCTACCTTTGTATTTACAATTTAAAAAGACAAGGGTATGAAAAGAAGACGGTTCCGGAAATCCACCGTTATCTTGTTGGGATTTACTTTATATTCCGTAGCGGTGTATGCCTATTTCATCCCCCGTACGGATATGGGCAGCCGGCATATTTGGGCTACGATGGCCTTAAATGCCGTGATACTGGTGGCGTTGTGGTATCTTTACCGGCGGCGTGAAAAATTGGCGGATAAACAAGAACATGATATGGATATTAATCAAGAAAAAAGATAATATGAGAAAGTTAATGCTGTCCTTGCTGCTGATGATGGCGGCAATGGGTGCGAAGGCACAATTTGAGAAGGGGACTACGTATGTGTCGGCTTCCACCACCAGTTTGGGGTTATCCTATAGTTCCAACGAGAAGTTGAATTTCGGTTTGGAGCTGAATGGAGGTTATTTCATACAGAAGGCGTGGATGCTTTATGGAAAGTTGGGGTACGACCATACGCGTTGGACCGACCATTTCCAGATGGGAGTAGGCGGGCGTTATTATTTCACGCAAAACGGCATTTATATGGGCCTTGGTTTGCAGTATGAGCATGCCACCAAGAGCGTGAACAACGTGCAGCTATGCCCCGAGGTGGGGTATGCCTTTTTCGTGAACCGTTTCATCACGATAGAGCCGGCGGTATATTACCACATGAGCCTGAATGACTTCTCGGACGGAAGCAAGGTCGGCTTGAAGTTAGGATTAGGTTTTTATTTCTGATAAGAAATATCCGATAGGGCTGTGCCGGAAGGCTTGTATGGGTTTTCCGGCACAGTCCGTTTGGGCTTTCGGGGATGTCCGGTTTGTTCCGAGGAAAACAAGACCTGGCAAATTGTCGCGTTTGTTTCTTGTTTTATTGCAGGATGATAGCTTTTTCCTTTTTTCTGTGAAGTGAAAACCGGATATAATGAGGTGGAAAAACGCGAGTTTTGAATAAATATAAGTTTTAGGCTGCATATATGCGGCCTTTTTCTGTATATATGTATTTCAATCTCAAGAGATTGGTTTTTCGGTCTCTTGAAGAAACACTTTTTTTCTCCTCTTGTCAGTGCAGCGGTGTGTTGAAACGGAGGTGGAAAGGTCTTGTTGCGGTGGAAAAAACGAGGTTCTCTCTTCGTTTTTTCTCTTATTGTGGCCTGTTTACGGGGCAGAAACGGAAATCAGGATGTCGGCAGATACGGGGATGAAGCTTACGTGCCGTCGGCCGACGTGCGGTTCAATGACTTGTTCGTCTGTCTGCGTGTACACGAAATGCCTGTGTAAGATGTCATTGGGATAAAAGTCCGGCGTGCGAGATTTCGTTTTTTTCGTGACTGTCGGCGGCAGAAGGGATATGGATGATTCTCGCAGTGGTTGGCTTGGCATTTTGACAATTTGTAAAATGTGTAGGGAGAATTATGAAATCGCTTCCAATAATATGGGGACGTACAGGGCTTGGGAGCATGGGGCGTTTTTGGCAAATAAGTTTTCAACGGTTTTTATTTTGGTGAAAGAACACGAGTATTTTGGTCTTTATAGTTATAATCAGAAAGGTTTTGTTGTGTAAGTGCTAATAAATCGCAATCTACTCAAATATTCTTTGTAAAAAGGAAACCGAATTTGTTTATTGAGTTATCAAAAAGACATAACTTTGCATTAAACAAAAGCATATTGATTGATATTTGTGGTTACAGTTATACAAAAAGAAAATTTCTACGCGCAGAATGGAGTTGGTATGTTATGTTTCATATAAAAAGGTAAGAAGTATGATGGAGAAGATTCAGAAAGCAATGGCCTTAGGGATGGCGGCAACGCTTGTTCCGGTGGCAGCAGGAGCGCAAGACAAGGTGGAAGCCTCAGTCGGGGCAGACTTGGTGAGCAGTTATATTTGGCGTGGCCAGGAATTAGGCGATGTCAGCATACAGCCTTCCGTTTCGCTTTCGTGGAAAGGCCTTTCGCTTACGGCATGGGGTTCAGCCTCTTGGGGCAGCGAATATGCCAAAGAGTTCGATTTGACTTTGGGCTATGCCATAAAAGGTTTCAGCGTGTCGGTTACCGATTACAGTTTCAGCAAGGGGACGAATTTCAAGACGGGAGCGGATATTGACGGGAAGTACTTCCATTTCGGCAGCAATTCCACGTTGCATGTTTACGAAGCGCAGGTTGGGTATGACTTCGGCTTCCTGGCCGTGGACTGGTACACGAACATCGGTGGCAACGACGGGTTGAAAGAGGATGGCAAGCGGGCTTACTCTTCTTATTTTGCACTTTCCGCTCCTTTCCGTTTAGGCGGTTTGGATTGGAATGCCACGGTGGCGGCCGTGCCTTGGGAGACATCTTTCTATAATGGCGGTTGTTCGGGCTTTGAAGTGTCCGAGGTAGCCTTGTGGGCGGCCAAGGAGATTCGGGTAACCCAATCGTTTGCCTTGCCTTTGTTTGCCAAGGTGACATGGAACCCGGCTACGGAGAACGCCTATTTTACGGCAGGACTCAGTTTCTAAGCATAATAAAAATGTGATAATTCCTAAAGGTTGGTTTTGGACAAGGTAAGTAAGGTTGTTTGAAGGGATAACATAAAAAGAAAGAATAGGATCAGTAATATAAATGGGTTAATTATGAAAAAGATTGAAGCGATTATTCGGCGGACCAAGTTCGATGATGTGAAGGATGCCTTGTTGGCGGCAGACATCGAGTGGTTCTCGTATTATGAAGTGAGGGGCGTGGGCAAGATGCGCGAGGCGCGTATTTACCGTGGCGTGGCCTACGACACCAGTTCTATCGAGCGCATGTTGGTGTCCATCGTCGTGCGCGACAAGAACGTGGAGAAGACCGTGCAAGCCGTGATGAAGGCTGCCTATACGGGCGAAATCGGCGACGGGCGCATTTTCATCATCCCGGTGGAGGATTCCGTCCGGATCCGTACGGGGGAGCGCGGTGACATCGCGCTTTATAACGCGGAACAGGAAAAGTGAGGCGGGACGGTTTCCGCCAAGGTTAAAAACTTAGTTGAATGATAAAAAAGTAAGATTATGGATACATCAATGATATTGGATTCAGGCCACACGGCTTGGATGATAGTGGCAACCCTTTTGGTGTTTATGATGACGATTCCCGGAATCGCCTTGTTCTACGGTGGCCTTGTGCGTCAGAAAAACATGCTGAGCCTGGTGATGCAGAGCCTGGCCATAGCCGGGGTGGTCAGCATCTTGTGGGTGGCTTTCGGCTATAGCCTTGCCTTCGGCACCGGATATGAAGGCAGCGGTTTCTTTAAATACGGTATCGGGGGATTCGACAAGGTGATGTTGAACGGCATAGGTTTGGACACGCTGACAGCGACCGGCATTCCCGAAATGCTGTTCGTAATGTTCCAGTGCATGTTCGCCCTGATTACACCGGCTTTGATTCTCGGTGCGTTCGCCGAACGTGTGAGGTTTGCCGGCTTCTTGTGCTTCACGGTGTTGTGGAGCATACTGGTCTACATGCCTATGGCCCATTGGGTATGGGGCGGCGGTTTCCTGATGGAAATGGGTGCCGTGGACTTTGCCGGAGGCACGGTGGTACATATCAACGCAGGTGTGGCCGCATTGGTGATGGCACTTATGGTGGGGCGGCGTAAGGATTATAGGGCAGGCCGTCCCATCACTCCGCACAACATTCCTTTTGTCTTTTTAGGCACGGCATTGCTTTGGTTGGGTTGGTTCGGATTCAATGCCGGAAGCGGCCTGGCAGCCGACGGTCTGGCGGCCAATGCGTTTCTGGTGACGCATATCGCCACGTGCATGGCAGCCGTCACTTGGGCGGCCATTGATTGGGCCGTCAACAAGAAATGCACTACGGTGGGGGCTTGTACGGGTGCCGTGGCGGGCTTGGTGGCCATTACTCCGGCGGCAGGTTCGGTAGACTTGTTCGGAGCGTTGTGTATCGGTTTGATAACGTCGGCAGTTTGTTTCTGGATGGTGGCTGTGGTGAAGCCCAAGTTCGGTTATGACGATGCCCTCGATGCCTTTGGCGTGCATGGGGTGGGCGGCATCATCGGGTCGGTGCTTACCGGCGTGTTTGCCACCCGTTTTGTCACTGGTGAAGATGGCGTGCAGGGTGCGCTTTACGGAGATTGGAACCAGTTGTGGATTCAGATTGCGGCCACGGTCATTTCGATGGTGTTCAGTGCGGTGATGACCTTCGTGCTGTTCAAGGTAGTGGACAAACTGGTCGGCATCCGTGTGGACAAGAGAGTGGAAGAAGAAGGGCTTGACATTTACGAACACGGTGAATCTGCCTACGATTTGTAAGGCAGGCCGTAACCGGCAAGAATAATATGGAAATCAAAATACTTAGGTGATTATGTCAGAATTAAGATTCAGGGTTGTAGAGAGTGCCTTCCATGTGAAGGCGAAAGAAGTGGCTGTTCCGACGGAACGCCCCAGTGAATATTTCGGCAAGTATGTGTTCAACCGCGAGAAGATGTTCAAGTATTTGTCCAGTACTGTATATGCGAAGTTGGTGGATGCCATGGACCATGGTGCCGCTTTGGATCGCAACATTGCCGACGAGGTGGCTTCGGGCATGAAGCGTTGGGCTACGGAATTGGGGGTGACGCATTACACCCACTGGTTCCAACCGTTGACGGAAGGCACGGCAGAGAAGCATGACGCTTTCGTGGAGCACGACGGCAAAGGCGGGATGATGGAAGAATTTTCGGGAAAGTTGCTCGTGCAGCAGGAACCCGATGCCTCGTCCTTCCCCAACGGGGGCATACGGAACACGTTCGAGGCGCGCGGCTACAGTGCTTGGGATCCCTCTTCGCCCGTATTCGTGGTAGACGACACGCTGTGCATCCCCACCGTGTTCATCGCTTATACCGGTGAGTCGCTTGATTACAAGGCTCCTTTGCTGAAGGCTTTGCGTGCGGTGGACAAGGCGGCGGTAGAGGTGTGCCATTACTTCGACCCCTCTGTGAAGAAGGTGGTTTCTTATTTGGGATGGGAGCAGGAATACTTTTTGGTGGACGAAGGCTTGTATGCCGCCCGTCCGGACTTGTTGCTGACCGGGCGTACGCTGATGGGGCATGAAGCTTCGAAGAACCAACAGTTGGAAGACCATTATTTCGGGGCCATCCCGACCCGTGTGGCCGCTTTCATGAAGGATTTGGAGATACAGGCATTGGAACTGGGCATTCCGGTGAAGACACGCCATAACGAGGTAGCGCCAAACCAGTTCGAGCTTGCTCCGATCTTCGAGGAATGCAACTTGGCGGTAGACCACAACATGTTGATCATGTCGCTGATGCGCAAGGTGGCCCGCACGCACGGTTTCCGCGTGTTGCTGCACGAGAAGCCTTTCAAGGGCGTGAACGGTTCCGGTAAGCATAACAACTGGTCGTTGGGTACCGATACCGGCGTGCTGCTGATGGCTCCGGGCAAGACGGCGGAGGAGAACTTGCGCTTCATCACATTTATCGTGAACACCCTGATGGCCGTGTACCGGCACAACGGTTTGCTGAAAGCCTCCATCATGAGTGCCACCAACGCTCATCGTTTGGGAGCCAACGAGGCACCCCCGGCTATCATTTCCTCTTTCCTCGGCACGCAGTTGAGCCGTGTGCTTGACCACCTGGAGGAGAGCACTGACGAGGAACTGGTCCTTTTGGAGGGCAAGCATGGGATGAAGTTGGATATTCCGCAGATTCCTGAGTTGTTGATAGACAACACAGACCGTAACCGTACGTCGCCTTTCGCCTTTACCGGAAACCGTTTCGAGTTCCGGGCTGTGGGTTCAGAGGCCAACTGCGCGAGCGCGATGATAGCTCTCAACACCGCTGTGGCCGAACAGCTGGCGGAATTCAAGGCTGAAGTGGATGCCTTGATGGATAAAGGCGAGACCAAAGAGGCTGCCCTTATCCAGGTGATACGGAAATATATCAAAATCTGCAAGCCCATCCGTTTCGACGGGAACGGTTACAGCGATGAGTGGAAGGCCGAAGCAGAGCGGCGCGGTCTGGATTGCGAGACGAGCTGCCCCGTTATTTTCGACAACTACTTGTCGGCAGAGAGCATTGCCATGTTCGGCTCTACAGGAGTGATGACCCAAGTGGAGTTGGAAGCCCGCAATGAAGTGAAATGGGAAACCTATACCAAGAAAATCCAGATAGAAGCACGTGTGCTCGGCGATTTGGCCATGAACCATATCGTGCCTGTGGCCATCGGGTACCAAAGCAAGTTGATAGACAATGTGTACAAGATGAAGGGATTGTTCAGTGCGGAAGAAGCCGGCAAATTGTCGGCCGAGAACCTGGCCATCATCAGGGAGATTTCCGAACGCACGGCCTATATCAAGGATCACGTGGATGTGATGGTCGAGGCTCGCAAGGTGGCCAACAAGATTGAAGGCGAACGGGCAAAGGCCGTGGCCTACCATGACACCATTGCACCGATGTTGGAACAAATCCGTTACCATATCGACAAGTTGGAGTTGATTGTGGACGACCAGATGTGGCCGTTACCTAAGTATCGCGAATTGCTGTTCATTCGTTGACGGCAAGATTCTTTATTTTTTTGGAATTTAGATGGTGTAGCCGGGGTGTCGTGAGACAGTCCGGCTTTTAGGACTTAAAATAATGGAGTATGTAGAAAAGAAGACCTATTGTGGGCTGTATGCTCTTGTGGAATGAAGAATGGGGCTGTAGTGGCATTCGGAGTCTTTACATCCCACAGATGGAGACGGTCGTGAGATAGTCAAGGCGTTTGTCGATACCATTCGGTTTGGATGATTTTTTTTCGCATTTACAAGGGAAATGCAAAAAAAACAAAATAGAATAAGTAAAATGGGCCGGAAAAACGTATTATGGAATAGATGGTGGATGATAAAATGGCAAAGGTATGAAGAAAATTGAAGTTTGGATATGGGGATGCCTGTTAGGGGGCATGGTGGCCGCTTGCGGCGGCGGGAACGGAACGCACGGGGAGAAGCCGGACTTTACGGGGCTTGACTCGTTGATTCAAGGTTGGGTGGACAAGGGATATTATCCCGGTGCGTCCATTTGTGTAAAACAGGATACGGCGGTTTTGTTCCGCAAGTCATACGGTGCCGTATCGCCGGACACTCCCGTTTATGTGGCCTCTGCCGGAAAGTGGGTGGCCGCTGCGGTGGTGGCCGCCGTGGTAGACCGGACGGAACTGTCATGGGACGACCCTGTGGAGAAATGGCTGCCGGAGTTCAAGGGAGACCCGAAAGGCGTGATTCCCTTACGCCGGTTGTTGTCTCATACATCGGGTATCCGGCCTTATTTGCCCGAACCTCGGGTCGATAATTACAACCATTTGGATTCGGCCGTAGCGGAAATCTTGCCTTTAGATACAGTATTCACGTCCGGAGCGCGGTTCGAGTATGGCGGTCTGGCCATGCAGGTGGCCGGGCGCATGGCCGAGGCGGCTGCGGGGAAGGAATTTGAAACCTTGTTTCAGGAGCTTTTAGCCGGGCCTTTACGCATGACTTGTTCCCATTTCACTCCTGTCAATACGGACGGAGGACACGCACCCATGTTGGGCGGCGGGCTGTGTACGACGTTGAATGATTATATGAACTTTTTAGACATGATTATACATGGTGGCGTTTTCGAGGGACAGCGTATTCTTGGGGAAGCCACCGTGAAAGAAATGCAGGCAGACCAAGTGGGAACAGCTAAAGTCGCTTCTGGAGAATATGTGGAGCGTGCGCTCGGACGTCATCATCAGGGCATTTACGGACTGGGCGAATGGCGTGAAATGGTGGACGAGGAGACCGGAGAGGCCTATCGTATCAGTTCGCCGGGATGGGCCGGAGCTTACCCTTGGATTAACTTGCGCGAGGGTGTCTATGGTTTCTTCATTGCCCATGTGACGGGCAGCAGTAGCAAGCCCGACGGTTTTTCCTCTTTCTACGGCAGTCCGGTGATAGCAAACATGGTTTCTGAAGAAATTTCGAAAAAAAATGGGAGGACGGTTAAGTAGTTTGCCGTTCTCAAGCGTATAAGATAATGAAAGCAGTTGGTTAATATTGAAATTAGGTTAAGGTGGTTTCAGGGTATTAGGTTTGTCTGAGGTGGAAGGTTGTTTTCAGGATATTTTATTTTCTCGCTCTTTTTAGCCTGTATCCGGTGTTAATCATATTAGAAAAATAAGATAAAGGTTGGTCGTTCGTATCGTATTTTCGTATATATGATTATAGGGATGCCGGTTGTGTGGGGGGGGGAAAAATGCTTTTTTGTCCTATTCTTGTTGGGGATTGTCCTATCATGATAAGACGCAAATGCGGTATCTTTGCCGTAGAATAAAAACTAAGGAACGAATGAAAAGACTCTTTATGCTCTCTTTGGCCGTTGCGTTCGGTTGGGGAGCCCGTGCACAAGTGACGGAACGGGAGCGTCCGTCCGATTGGAAATACTTAGTGGAAGGTGCCCGTTTTATGGACCGTTTGCAACCGATGAAAGGCGAAGTCCTGTCGGCCGACGTATGGGGAGCGGACAGTGTCCGTCCCCGTCTGGTGGATAATGGGATTGAATTGGCCGGAACGTCTTTTTGGGGTGGAAACATCTTGCGGGAGCCTGACGGGAAATACCATCTGTTTGTTTGCGGATGGCCGGAAAACTCACCTAAAGGACACATGTTCTGGCCTAACTCTACGGTATACCATGCCGTGGGCGAACGTTTGGAGGGTCCGTATACCGTGCGCGACACGATAGGCAAAGGACACAATCCCGAAGCGTTCCGGTTGGCGGATGGCCGCGTGGTGGTTTATGTCATTGACGGGTATTATATTGCCCCTTCCGTGAAAGGGCCGTGGCAGTACCGAAGATTCACTTTCAATACGCGTAACCGCAACATCGTGGAAGGCTTGTCCAACCTGACTTTTGCGCGCAGGCCGGACGGCTCTTACCTGATGGTGTGCCGGGGCGGTGGCGTGTGGATTAGCCGCGATGGCCTTGCTCCTTACGAACAGTTGTCAGACCGTAGCGTATATCCTCCGGTGGAGGGACGGTTTGAAGACCCGGTGGTATGGCGCGATTCCCTGCAATATCATCTGATTGTCAACGATTGGTTGGGACGCATCGCCTATTACCAACGTTCCAAGGACGGGTTGCATTGGGTGACGGAACAAGGCGAAGCCTACGTGCCAGGCGTGTCCGTGCATCCGGACGGACGGGTGGAGCATTGGTTCAAGTACGAGCGTCCCAAGGTATTTCAGGACGAGTCGGGGCGTGCCGTGCAGATGAACTTTGCGGTAATCGACACCATAAAATGGGAAGACCAACCGAACGATAACCATAGTTCCAAGAATATTTGCATTCCGTTGAATCCGGGATTGCGCTTGGAAGTGCTTAACAAGGAACCTATTACGGCAGGCACGAAGGCCATAGAGGTGAGGATACGGGCGGAACAGGGATTCAACCCGCAAAAAGACATAGACGTGAGGTCCTTGCGTTTCGGGTCGTTTACTGAAGTCAATTTCGGCCGGGGCAGCAAGGTGGTCCGTACCCGTAAGGAAGGGAAGGATTTGATTGCGGTGTTCGATGGGGCGGGGAGCGGCATCGGCCCGGATGAGTTCGCGCCCAAATTGTTAGGACGCGGCAAGAAGGGCGGTTTGCTTTACGGCTATGCTTCCTTGCCTTACGTGGATTACCGTCCGGCCATGCTTTCGGCGGCTTATCCCATGTATGACAAAGAACGGCAGGCTTTGATTCTGGAAGTGAAGAACTATGGCTTGTCGGCTTCCCGTCCGTCCCGTGTGGCGGTGCTGGCTGATGGACGTACGTTGGCTGAAGGCGAAGTCGGGAAACTGTTGCCTTATGGTGTGCAGGAACTGCGGATGAAAACGGCATTTGCCCCTACGGCAAAAGAATTGTCCACATTGACGGTCGTGTTTTATACCGATGGGCAGGAGGTGCGGCGTGACATTTTAAGGTATTAACGAATCAAACGAGGGCGTGAACGTATTACCGGAATATTTGTGCGCCCTGTTTCTTTGGGGCTGGTGTCTGTCATTGGGCGCGGCCCGTGCCTCCTGTGAAGTGTTGGACCTCAATCCGGATTGGAAATATCTGTCCGGAGGCCATCCCTGGGCTGAGCAACCGGCTTACGGTGACAGGGCGTGGGAGCCTATCAGTCTGTTTAGTATTATTTAACTGGTTGGAATAAGTCTTTTGTGGTTCTCGAACGTATTTAAGATAAAGATGAGTTGGTTTTTTCATGCACTTATTCATCGAAATTAGGTTAACAGTTAGTTTGAGGATTGGTTTTGCGTGGGGTAAGAAGGTTGTTTCTTCAGGAAAAAATGCGTAGGAACAATGAAAAGACAAATTTTATTATTAGGATTAGTTTTGATGGTATGCCGGGGGTGGGCGGCCGAATGGCAATGGTCGGTGCCCATACCCGGCATTGTTTCTGATGAGACCGGTGGGCATCCGAGGGCATTCCTTTACATCCCGGACGATTGCCATCGGGTGAAAGCCGTCATGGTGGGCAACCACAACATGTGTGAAGAGACGTTGTTTGAGAATGTGTCTTTCCGCCGCGCCATCCGGGGCATGGGACTGGCTTTGGTTTGGGTCACGCCCGGATGGGACCAAGTGTGGAATGCGGATAAGGGTACACCGGAAGCGTATTGGCGTATGTTGGAAGATTTGGCTGAGGTCAGCGGATATGCGGAACTGGCGTATGCGCCCGTCGTGCCGTTCGGCCATTCCGCCATGGCTACTTTCCCTTGGAACTTTGCCGCCTGGCATCCGGAGCGTACGTTGGCCGTGGTGTCTTACCACGGCGATGCCCCACGCACGAACCTGACTGGCTACGGACGCGAAAATATAGAGTGGGGACGTACGAGGAATATCGACGGCATCCCCGGTCTGATGGTAGAGGGAGAGTATGAGTGGTGGGAGGCCCGTGTCAATTCGGCCCTGGCATTCCGTATGATGTATCCCGAAAGTTGCATTTCATTTTTGTGCGATGCGGGTCGCGGCCATTTCGATGTGTCGGACCGTACGGCGGAATATATCGCCTTGTTCGTGAAGAAGGCCATGCAGGCGCGTCTGCCGGAGGATGCTTCGGAAGGCCATGTTCAAGAGTTGAAGAAAGTGCGTCCCGAGGACGGTTGGCTGGCGGAACGTTGGCATCCCGTGCAGCCGCGTCGGGCCAAGGCTGCCCCTTTTGCGGAATACAGGGGCGACGTGCATGATGCGTTCTGGTATTTCGACCGTGAGATGGCAGAACTTACGGAAGCCCGTTATGCCGAAGAACGTGGGAAGGAACTGTTATATTTGGGTGTGGAGCAGCAGGGGCGTTTGGTGGGATATGACGCAGAGCGGCATGTCAAGGCCAATCCGCGTTTCATACCGGAAGCAGACGGGTTGACGTTCCGCTTGCGGCCTGTTTTCACCGACAGCCTCCGTCGCAAGGTGGTGCATCCGGACGTGAAGGGGCATCCTTATGTCGAACGTATTTGCGGCCCGGTGAAAGTGGTGGACGATACGACATTCAAGGTGGATTTCTACCGCATGGGCACAGGCAATGTGAAGCGTACGGCAGAGATGTGTCTTGTGGCTTGTTACGATGGGGACGACCGCCATAAGAGTGTGGTACAGGAACTCACCATCCGCATTCCTTATCCCCTTAAAGAGGGTAAACGGCAATGTTTGCTCTTTCCCGGTCTGGAAGATGTCGGGGAGGGGACGGATGTGGTGTCGCTCAAGGCAGTTTCGGATTGCGGTCTTCCTGTATCTTATTATGTAAAGGAGGGACCTGCCGAGGTGGAAGGTTCGGCTTTGCGCCTGACCCGTATCCCGCCCCGTGCCAAGTTCCCGGTGAAGGTGACGGTGGTGGCCTGGCAATACGGCTTGCCCGGGCAGGTACAGACGGCCGAACCTGTGGAGCGCAGCTTTTATGTCCTCCGCCGTTGACGGGTTAAGGGGGGCAAGGGCTATGGACTCGTTGTATTTGCCTATGTGTCATACGATTGTGTGTTTTTGAATCAAAATGTAAGTGAAATAAAGATTTCAGGAAGCCGGGAAATAGAAATAATTTCTCTGAAAATTGTGTTTCGTGAATAATTATACGAAATATATGCAGGAAAACGCCTTTTATTCCGGAAAAATGCGAATTTCTTTCAGGCGAATGAAAAATCGTTTGGAGCAAGGTGGAAAATCATTCGGCGCAGAATGACGGGTGTGCCTTTGCCTTTTGGTGTTTGGGGAGGCTGAAAACGCCCGAAAGTATGGCTTTTTGAGGTGGAAAAACTCTATTTGGTTCGTAAAAACATGGATAGACGAAGTGCCAAAATGTACTTCCGTTGCATCTTGTCTGCGGAAGTTTCTTGTGAACCGTATTGCATGGGCCGGTAAACAAGTCCATAAGGAACGTAAAGGGCAAATTTTGCTTTCTTCTTGACTTTTTCAATCTTCACGAGAATCCGTTATTTCCGGTTCGTCTTACGGAAAAGTGGAAATCACGGATTCTCGTGAGGCAAGGATTTACTTTTTGACATATTGTCAGTCCATTCCGGTTTGCTTGTCTTTTGACGCTTTCGCTTTGTTTTTAGACGGGCGTTCAGCTTCTTTCTTTTGCAGCCACTCTGTGGGCGTGCAATGTTCGAACTTCTTGAAGGTGGCAAAAAAAGTGGAACGTTTGAAGCCACAGGCTTCAGCGATGGCCGACACTGTGTACTGGCTGTTCTTCTCGTCTGTCACGCGGCGTTTGAATTCCTCCACTCGGTAAAGGTTGATGAAGTCGAAGAAAGTCTGTTTCAAATGTTGGTTGAGCATTTGTGACAGTTTGGCCGGAGTCGTATCTGCCATAGAGGCCAGTTCCGTGAGGCGCAGGTTGGGGTTGGTATACGGCCTTTCCAACTCCATGCATTCCTTGATTTTTTTATAGATGGTTTTGTGTTCATTGTGGTTCATTTTGGATTTTTGGTACAAAGCCTGTGCCCGTGCTTCTTCGTATTCCTTTTTCTTCTGTTCGTCCCGTTCCTTTTGCATCCTGATTGCCCGGGAGGCTGCGATGGCCATGTCCATTTGATGTTTGCGGGAAAAGGCCTGTTTGATCCTCATGCGTTTGGTTTTGAGGACGTGGAACTGCCATGTCGTGAGGAGCAGCAAGATGAACAGCAAGGTTTCCAGATAGAACAGAATGGAGGGACGCACGGAGATTTGCCACGTCGTAGCGGTCTCCTCGTGTCCGGCTAACCTGATTTTCAAGTCGTGGTTGCCTACGGTTAGTTTGTTGAACAAGATGTTTTCCCCTTCCGCATAAGAACGGAAATCGCTTCCGTCTATCGAATATTCATAATACCGGCCTTGCGGATGCCCGTAGTTGAGCAAGAGGGGGACGATAGCCAATGTTTGGCTGCGGAAATTCCAGTCTAATCTGATTTTATACTGTGTGTACTGTAGGTGGAAATCTGACGGCGACAACGGCAAGCCGTCTACCGTGGCTTCGTTTAGTATCACTTTTCCTCTGGTCGGGCGTGTGAGCAATGTCTGGTCTTTTCGGGGAATGTAGATAAGCCCTTCGGTACAGCCAAACCAGAATGTGCCGTCTGGGGTTTCTTGGAATTCATTCCGATTGAATTTCAGTGAAGGGAGGTTATCGGTCTCGTTGAACTGGCGGTAGTGTTTCAAATCCTTTTCAAACAGGAAGAGGCCTCGGTCGGTACCAATCCAATATTTTCCCTGCCGGTTTTCCGTGACGAAGAAGATGTTTCCGACCTGTATGCGGTCGTAAAGGTCCAATGTGGTATATTCGCTCAGGTCCGATTTGGTACGGAAAACGGAAGTCTCCGACATGGCCAATATGTCACCGTTGCGGCAAAGGTTGAAAGTCAGGTTAGCTTCGTTATTGAAGTAGTTTTCAGGAAAATCTCTGGATTGGATGGTTTGTATAAGCGGGTCATAAATGGCTAGTTTGTCCATGCTGCCTATCCAACCTTTTCCGGTAAGGTCGAACTGTATGTCGCAGATGTACCCGTCCGGTAGTTCCGAGTTGCGGCTATGGAAATGCTTGACGATGTTGAAGGCTGTGTCGAGCACAAAAATGCCCATATTGCTGCATGCGAAGAGCAACCGGTTTTGTAAGGGTTCGATACGGCTGAAATTACCGTTCCTCAGTTTTTCGTCCTGATCCAGATGGTGCAGTTCCAACGTTTTCGGATTGAGGATACACAATCCTTTTTCATAGGTGGCGATGACGAAATACCCGCCGAAGTATTGGATATTGGTCACGATGCGTCCGCCGAGTTGTTCGGGAGTGAAATAGTGGACGATGTCCCGCGATTCCGAGATAAACCACAGTCCTTCTCTTGTGCCTATGGCTTTGTCTCCGTCGTGTATGCAAAAACTTCGTACAGTAAGCTTTCCGGTGTCGAAGTTCTTGTACCGGTAAATCTGGAAAACCGGTTGTCGGTAATAGTTGTAGCATGCACCGTCTTGGGCAAAGCCGAACCAGTTGATACCGAGTTCCGCATCGTGCCAGAAAGTATAGACGGCATTGGCCGGAAGAGGGAAGTCTGGCGTGTCCGTCCGGAACCTCCGTACGATTTGGTTTGTATGGGTGTCTATGATATAGGCTCCGTTGCCGTCGGTAGAGACATAGAGTTGGCTTTTTCCATCGGAATAGAGATCGTAGATGACCGGGCAGTCCATATTGATATAGGGACGGAATGAAGCTGTGGCCGGGTCGAAGGCAAACAGACCGTTGTTGTTTGTTCCTATGAACAGGCGTTCACCCACGCGGCAGATATTACGCAAGTAACCGGTAAACAGTTGAGGGGGGGCTTCAAACGTTTTCAGGGTCTTTTGCCGTAGGTTCAGGTGAATCAGGCGCTCGTTGCTGCAGAGCCATGCTCCTCCTTTGCCGTCGTCTGTGATGTCGTTGATGGTGTTCCCTTTGGAAATGATGTTGTTCCCGATTTTGATGGCTTCGGCTTTTTCTGGACTTTCGTATTGCCACAAGCCGTTTCTTGCCCCGATGAGAAGTGTGTGCCCTACAGTTCCGAATCCGTTGACATAGTCGATTTGAGGACAGATATGCTCACAGGTTTGCAATGGTTGGTTGACGATATAAAGCCCGTTGCGTGTACCGAACAAGATTTCTCCCTTTTCTGTTTCCACAATGTCAGTCACGGCATTGAGCGGTTTGGAGCAGTCGATGTGGAAATGGGTAAATGAGCGGCCGTCGAACCGGCAGATGCCGTTGAATGTGCCGAACCACATCAAACCTCGGCTGTCTTTGAAGATTTTGTATACCGTATAATTAGGCAGCCCGTTCACATCCGTTATATAATGTATGGATGGCAGGATATTCGCCATTAATGGAATACATTTATGGTGCGGGAAGGCTGTGGCAAAGATGAATATCAATAGATGGGTTCGAAAAGCTTTCATGAATCGATTTATCTCGTTAACGTCTGCAAATTTATATTTTTAGGTGCAGGATTGCAAGTTTTAGCCTTGCAAATTAGGCGGAAAAGGCTTGAAAAAGTGGTGTTCCCCGCATGGAAGCTCATATCTGCAAGTCTGTCCAATTTTTACAGACTGCTGATTGGGGGGGGTAAATGTTTGTTTTCCAGTTTGTTATATAGTTCTTAGTCTGATGGAATCTCAATAAACGCCATGAAAAGGACGGAAGGTTGTTTTTTGATTTTCCAATCCATAATTTTGCGATGTCCAAAAGGCGAATAAATATTAAAACACATAATATCATGAAAGAGCTGAACGAAATTCCTAAAAAACAGTTGGTGGCAGAAGCTTATGCCCTTTATCGCGAAAAGCTAGTGGCTTATGCTTATAAACGTATCCATGACATGGAGGATGCCGAAGATGCCGTGCAGGATGCATTCATCCGAATCCTGAATATGGGGGACATGGTGTGTGCCGCTACCATCCGTAATCTTGCGTTTACGGTCGTCCAGAACATTTTGGTCGACCGGCTGAGGGCACGGGTGAGAAAAGCTGAGGTCTATTCGTATATGTATGACTTCCGGTCGGAAGTCTCGGACGAGATGGAGCAGAAAATACATGCCCAAAGTCTGGTGGAGAGCGAACATGTACGGATGAAGGCATTACCTTTGGCTTGCCGGAACGTATATTACCTGAACCGTTTCAGGGAGAAGTCGGCCGAGGAGATTGCACAGCAGCTCCATGTTAGCCGCCGTACGGTACATGCCCAGATACAGAAAGGCCGTGTGTTGGTAAGGGCTTATCTTAAAGCTGTCGGGGGATATTGAATCCTGATACGTTTTTGTATTTTTAATTGAAAAAAGAAAATAACCATGAAGGTATTGAGGTTTTGTTGGTGTGTCGTGTGGGTAATAGGAACAGTGAATATATGGGGAGCACGTGTGGCTGGAGTTTGGGACGAGATTGTCTTCGGACAGCCGTCTTCCGAGCGGAGACATGGTTTTTCCGACAAGGCAACCGAGATTGTCAGAGGAGGGATGGAAGAACCGGCTCGTGTGTTGTTACCTGTGCCCGGTGAACGGGTGGAAGGTGGCAATATGACCTTTACAATGAAAATAGATCCCGACCGGCAGAATTACTTCACCGCCCGTTTTTGGGGATCCGACAGTGGAAACAGTAATCTGTTGATATTGTTTTGTGAAGGAAAGCAGGTGGGCTACCGCCATTTGGGCGACTACGACGTGTTGGATATCGCCAATGAGGATTTGCCGCGTCCGGGACATTTTACTTATACCACCGTGCCCTTGCCGTTCAGCATGACGAAAGGGAAGGAGAAAATAGAATTGAGCATACGTTCTACCGGACGTATAGCGCGTTACGGAAATTCTTTCGACGCGTACCAGAAAGTAATGGAGAAGCCGTCGAAGGCCATTTATAAAGGGTATACCCATACAGAGGCCTGGTTCCGGCCTTCCAAGAAAGAAATCCGGGAATTCGAGCAGGGAGAGCGCCGGGTGCGTACGGCACCGGGTGAAGAAGTCATGGAGGAAGTCAGGCAATTTGTGAACCGCCAGATATCCGGCTATATGAAGAAAACGGAAATCGATCAGGAAACTGCAGCCCTTTTGGCGTACGCTTACCACGAACCTTGGACGGTGGCTTACCGAAATAAAGCTGTGGCAGAGCAAGTCATCCGTACGGCCGACCAATATTATGAACGTTTTGCCCGTGAACCCAAATCGGTTTACGACGGTTCATGGCTGACAGTTGGTCCCCTGTGTGAGGCTTTGAATGTATTCGTGCCGGAGGTTTGTGAAGTGTGGGACGGGAAAATGGCCAACGGGCGTACGCGGAGGGAAAACTGGACGGACATGTTTGCCGCGTGTGTGGACTATGCCAAGACACACCGCCGTTCGTACACCAACCAAAGCATGATTGTGGATTTACATCTGTATAACGTGAACCGTATGTTGGCTGTTTTTGCACCGGAAAAGGCTCTGCCTGTCTGGCAAGCCTTGGCGTTCATTTATGAATCCATGGGCATAGCCCCGTGGTCGGGCAGTTTGTCGGCCGACGGGCTGCCTACGTGGCCGTTGGGGAAGACATATTACCAGTTTTCACAGGACGGACTGAGCAAGGAATTGGGCTACGTGGGCGGCTATGGCGAAATACTGAACTGGATGGTGCATCTTTATGAGGCTACGGGTGAACGCGGCCTGACGGACACTCGTGACCCCTTGGTTCGTGCCCAGATGTTGAAAATCCTGCATGCGCGGAGTCATTTCCGTTATCCCACGCCAGATAATGAGGGATATGCCGCCATGCGTGGCGAATCGGTCATCGGTTGGCGTGACCATGGCTATTATCCGGCAGGCATCACTTACGGTGAGCGCGGCTACCATCGTGAGGGCACGCCCATCATGGCTGCGGCCGCCACGTTGGATCCAGAAGCGGTGGCATACGCCCAACAAATGATGGAGGACAACCAGTTCTTTGCCGTGGTCAAGGAGAAGATGAAAGACCGAGGATTGAATTCCACCTATACGCTCTTGCGTTTGCCGGGCGAATATGAACTGATTATGAAACAGCCGCGCCGTGAAGGACGTCTGCCCATGTCGGAAGGCATGCCGGACATGCTGTTCTCGGACGAGGAAGTCGGCGTGGTGGCGTTGAAGAACGGGGATGAAATCCTATACACATCTTTGTATTGGCGGGCCAATTTCGCGGTGAACTTCTTGGCGCGTGTACACTACATCACTCCAGAATGCGACCGTGTGGCCACCGTGTTCGAAGACATCCGGTATACGCCGAGCGGATATACCTACACCCGTCCCGAACGGAACAATCTCTTTTTCTCTCCCGCACGGAATTTCTATCCTGAGGTAAAGTCGGCTCATACCGGTGAACAACTCCCGATAGCGAGGATACCCGATGGTGTGGAGTTTAAGCCCGGACAGGAAAGCGTCTATGCCGGAAAGGGGGATTTCTATATCTTGCGTTACGGCAAGTATCTGATAGCCATGAACTGTACCCGTGACCAGACATTTGATGTGACGGTCCCGACGGAGGGACGGGTACATACATTCCCCGGAAAAGAGGTCGTAAGGGATAAGGTCTTGATGGTACAGCCGCGTTCGACAACGGTACTGATAGTGGAATAATCAAAAGGTTGATATTAAATTAAATTTTACTATAATGAAGAAGACAGGAGTTTGTATCGTGATATGTATGTTCGTGGGGTATGGCTTTTCGCAGACTTTGCAAGCCCCTTTCGTACATCCGGGGTTGAACCATTCCCGTGCCGATTTGGACCGGATGAAAGAGAAAGTCCTGGCTAAGGAACATCCTTGGATTGAGGGGTGGGATTCCTTGTGCAATTTCCGGGATTCCCGTGCAGATTTCAAAGCCAGTCCGAAACCTACTTTAGGAGGGTCTGACGGTACGCGGCAAAGGGCCGAACGCGATGCGAAGGCGGCCTATTACAACATGTTGCGTTGGTATGTGACCGGAGATGAGTCGCATGCCCGTTGTGCCGTGGACATATTGAACGATTGGTCGAACAGCATAAAAAGCGTGGTGACGGGAGAATTGTTCATGTTGCCGGTAGCGGCTTTTATGAAAGCTGCCGACCTCGTCCGGTTGTATCCCGGATGGGAGCAGGAAGATCGGGAGCGTTTTGAAAAAATGGCCCGTGATTATTTCTATCCGGCTTGCCGGGATTTCTTGGGCACGCCGGGATCTTGGCCCGGATGGGACGGCCCGGCCAACACGTGCTGCCTTTACATCGGAGTGTATCTTGATGATGCCGAAATGGTGAACAGTGCCATCGACTATTATAAAAACGGGGCAAGCGGAGGTAGTATCAACCAAGGTATTGTCTTTGACGGCCAACCTACGGAAATGGGACGTGACCAGCCCCATGCAGTGATTGGACTTGATTTTTATGCAGACCTCTGCCAGACGTTGTGGAATCAGGGAGTGGATATGTTTTCCTATCAGGACAACCTGTTGCTGAAAGGTTTTGAATATTATGCCAAGTTCAATCTCGAACATCCCGTAGATTGGAAACCTATCGTATACCAAGGGCATAAATTTTACTATCCTGCGCCGTCCAGTAACAAACCTTCTTCCTTACCCAATAACCGTATTTTAGCCAATGAGATGGTATATCATCATTATGTAGACCGGAAAGGAGTAGACGCTCCTTGGTTGCGCTCGATGATGAAACTCAAAAACGTGGATGTGCTTACCGGTATGATGTATACTTGTTCTGATACGACTACGGCATATAGGCCTTATTCTGTTCCGGCAGTTCCCATAGGATTGAAAGCTGTGGGAGGTTTACGGAAGATTGATTTGGATTGGACTTTAGGGAAAGGAGGATTGGCCAGTGGCTACGACATCCAACGTTCGAGTTCTGTAGACGGCATTTTTGAGACTATCGGAGGATGGTCGGGCAATGCCACTTCGGAGTATACCGATACAGCCGTCGTTCCGGGGAAAACTTATTATTACCGGGTGCGGTCCAAAAACCAGTCTGGGGAGAGCGGTTGGACGGAACCGATATCTGTGAAGGCGGAATCGGGGTCTGTAATTTCTTATCTTACGGGGTGGACACAAAAAGATATCGGTAGGGAAGATTGGATGATTAATGGAATGACACTGTATGCTCCTTCTAATGGGAATTCATTCCTATTGACCGGGTCGGGACGTGACATTTACGATCCGAGCCATCCCGAGGGTAATTTTACTTATACGGCAGTGAGTGGTGATTTTGAACTTGTAACCCGGATATATGCCGGAGAGCAGGAAGGAACTCAACTAAAAGAAAAGTTTGGTGTAGCTGTCCGGGAAAACATTTCTGCTTCATCTCCGAAGGTGATGTTATGGATAGGAGATAACGGTACGCGTTGTACACATTTCATGTGGCGTAATACTGTAAGTGGTGATGGCGATATGGCCGGAAGTGATCATACATGGATTCCATTGTGGCTGAAGTTGGTGAGGAAAGGCAATGTATTCGAGGCTTCTGTATCGGACAATGGTACGGATTGGCATTCTATTGGTTCGCAGGAGATAAGATTCTCTGTGGATTGTTTGGCCGGAATCTGGGTTTGCGGTGGTGCCTATCGTCCTTTGGGCTATACCGTAGGTTTCGACCATGTGTCCTTGACGGCTGCCGGTACGGCCTTGCCGCCCATGCCGGAGAATTTGAAAGTGGAAACAGTGGGCAGCACGGCCTTAAAACTTTCTTGGAGCACCCAAGGCCATGTGTCGGCTTATAAACTGTGCCGCGCCACATCGCCTGACGGGCCGTTTGTCACGTTGGCCACCAATTTGTCCGAACCTTCGTACGTGGACGACGTTTTGGAGCCTGCCACCACCTATTATTATAAGGTATGGTCTTCCAATGCAGCCGGTGAGAGTAATGGGTGTGCAGAAGGTTACGCTTCCACATCCGCCTTGTCTTTGCCTTCCGCTCCTTCAGGAGTGGAGGCTTTTGCGGGCAACGGTTTCGTGGGACTGTCGTGGAAGGCTACTGGCGAGCGTACGGCCTATTACCAAGTGCGGCGCGGTACTTCCTTTGGAGGACCCTATACTTTGATGGGGCGTGCGATGGACTGCCGTTTTACGGATCACAAAGTGGACAACGGCCAGATGTATTATTATGTGGTGTCGGCCGTGAATGCCGTAGGCGAGGGCAAAGCTTCCGACGAGGTAAAAGCCTATCCCCAGGTGGGCCGTTGCCAGTATTGGCCGTTGGACGAAGGTTCCGGAACGGAGGCCACGGACGTGTGGAACGGTGGTGTAGCACAGTTGGTGGGTAATGTTGGGTACGAAGGCGGCAAGTTCTATTCCGGTGTGCGCCTGAATGGCGGCCACCTGTCCTTTCCTTCCGGTTGGGCATCGGGTTGGAAGGACTTCAGCCTGTCGCTTTGGGTGAGACCTGAGCGTGTGGAGAATTGGGCACGTATTGTGGACTGCAACCGGGGCACGGACAATAATTTCTTTTTGACGGTCCAAGCCGCGCAGACCGGCTTCTTGCGTTATGCCATCACCCAGGGCGGTAATTCGGATGAGCAGCAAATCAACACGAATTTTAAAATGAAAGCCGGAGCGTGGACGCACATCGTGCTGACGCAAAAGGGGAGCACGGGAATCCTCTATGCCAATGGGGTAGAGGTGGGCCGGAACGAGAACCTGACCTTGTCGCCGTCTTCCTTGGGAGCGACCACGCAAAACTTCATCGGGCGTTCGGCTTACGCTTCCGACCCTTCTCTTTTCGGTTGGGTGGACGACGTTCGCGTGTACGATTGTGCCTTGGATGCCGGTCAGGTTTCGGCTTTATATGGAGCCGCCACGCAGGCCATCACTTTTGGGGAGTTGGCGGAATGCAAAGTGGGCGATGAGGCTTTCACGCCTCCGGTATCCTCCACTTCCGGTCTTTCCGTGGCTTTAAAGAGTTCAGCTCCTTCCGTGGTTGAAGTGGTGAACGGCCACGGTCTTTTACCTTTGTCGGCGGGCCGTTCCGAAATCACGGCGTTGCAAACGGGCAATCTGCTTTATGCCTCCGCGCTTCCCGTAGTCCGGACGCAGGTCGTGTCTGAGGGAAGCAGTGTGGAAAGTACGGCGCAGGCCGGAGCTGAATGGTGTGCGGAGGTTTCCGGCGGCAGGCTTACGGTCCGCTTCTCGTCAGTTCCAGCCCGTAATACGGTTGTCGGCCTGTATTCGCTGTCCGGTACATTGGTCGGCACGGTCGGGGTTTCCGGAGGTTTGGAATGTGGTATGCCGGTCGGTCACATGTCTTCCGGTGTATATCTGTTGAAGGTATCCGACGGAGAACATACGGGTGTGCGTAAAATCATATTAAACAAAGAGACAAATGGGAAAATGTAAAATGGCCGTCTTGTTGTGCCTGGTGGCTTGGACGGTGCAGGCACAAATACGGGTGAGCGAATGGCCCGAAGGAAAAGAAGGGCTGAAACGGAATCCGGATTACGAGGTGTACGTAAAGCCTCTTGCAGGCAGTGACAGTGAGTGGAGACAAGTTCCGAATCTGGATTGCGAAGTGGATGTGCGGAAGGTCCGCCACGCTTCTTTTGCCGAATTCGAGATGGGCGGGCCGGTGATGGTGAAGGTCAGGAACTGCCGTGCCGATGCCTTGGACGCAGACGGCCGGATGGCAGTGAAGGTGAAACCGGCTTCACGGGGCATTGTGGCCCGGCAGGTGGACGAGCGTACGGTGGAGTTCGCCTTGCAGCGTCCGGAATTCCTGAGTGTGGAATTCAACGGCGAGCGGAAACAGAACCTGCATGTCTTTGCCAATGCCATGCTTACGGAAACCTATACAGGCGATGAACCGGGCACTATCAACTGGACGGCTCCAAACGCGCAGGACATATTCATGCAGGACGCACGGCTGATTTATTTCGGACCGGGCGTGCATAAGCCCAAGGATTTGCCCAACGGGGAAATCAAGATTCTAAGCCATACGACCGTTTATCTGGCACCGGGCGCGGTGGTCCGCGCACGGCTTATTGTAGACCGTGCCGAGGATGTGCGCATCATCGGGCGGGGCATCATCGCCCATCCGTTGCGCGGCATCGAAATCACCTATTCCAAGGACGTATTGGTGGACGGTGTGACCGTATTGAACCCACAGCATTATACGGTATATGGCGGACAGTCGGAAAACATCACCATCCGTAACCTCAAGTCTTTTTCTGCCCGTCCTTGGAGCGACGGCATAGACCTGATGTGTTGCCGGCATGTGAAAATCCACAACGTGTTCCTGCGTAATTCGGACGACTGCATTGCCCTTTACAACCACCGTTGGTGGTATTGGGGAGGAAGTAGTGACTTTGACATTTCGAGGGCCACTTTGTGGTGCGACTGGGCGCATCCGGTCAATATCGGGACGCATGGCGACGACCGTAGCGAGACCGGCGAGACATTGGAAAACGTGCGCATACATGATTGCGACATCCTTTTCCATGCAGGCGACGGCATGCTTACCATCGGTTGCGGTGACAAGAATACCATCCGCGATGTGACGTATGATTCCATTCGCATAGAAGACGTGCCGAAAGCCCGCTTGTTCGAGATGCGCGTGGATTACAGTGAAAAGTATAACCGTGCGCCGGGCAACCGTGTCGAAAATGTCCGTTTCCGCAATATTTCGGTGACGGCCCCGGAGGGGAATATCAATCCTAGCCTGATCATAGACTACGACAAACAGAGGAGCGTAGGAGGGTACACGTTGGAGAATGTGACGGTGAACGGCCGTCCGTTCCGTCCGGAAACAGATGTGGTACGCACGATGACGGTGAAATGAAATGTTGATTTTTTAAATTATTTGTAAACCAATAAATATGAAAAGAAACGTATTATTATGGATTGGGTTGGGATGCACATATCTTTCGGTGGCAGCTCAACAGATTGAGATGGTTACGACTACAGCTACGGAACGTTGGAAGGGGCAGAAGGTCAAAGTGTTGAAAAATGACGGGCGAAAGGCTGATGTGTATGTTTATACGGACAGCCTGATGCAAGAGGTAGACGGGTTTGGCGGGACTTTCAACGAACTGGGTTGGGATGCTTTGCAGTGTTTGGATGCAGAAGAACGTGGAAAAGTCATGGAAGCCTTGTTTGCTAAAGAAGGCATAAACTTCGCTTACGGGCGTACACCGATAGCTTGTAGCGATTATGCTTTTGCCTATTACTCTTATGATGACGTGAAAGACGATTATGAGATGCGTAATTTCAATGTCGGGCGTGACCGTTATACTTTGATACCCTACATTAAGGAAGCCTTGAAGTTGAGGCCAGACTTGAAATTGTGGGCCAGTCCGTGGACACCCCCCATCTGGATGAAAATCAATGAGCATTATTCTCTGAAAAGCCATGGAGTAGATAAATTAGGGACGGGACATAACCGTCTTGATCCCCGTCGGGCTACATTCATCCATACGACCGGCTTCAACATGCAGGTCGGCTATTTGGAGGCATACGCACTTTATTTTTCCAAATACATTCAGGAATACCGGAAAAATGGGGTGAACATCAGCATGGTGATGCCGCAGAACGAAATCGCTTGGCAACCGGCTTGGCCGTCTTGTACATGGCGTCCCGAGGATCTGGCCATTTTCGTCGGTAAGTTCCTGGCCCCGCAATTTAAGAAAGACAGTATCGATACTGAGATTTGGCTAGGTACGGTGAACTATCCGAATCCCGATTATGTGCGTGCGTTCTTGAAAGATAAGGATGCAGCTGCGGCCATCGATGGTATCGGAGTACAATGGACGGGAAAGCAAGCGCTACCGGTTATTCAGCGCGAATACCCCCGTTACCGTTACATGCAGACGGAAAACGAATGCGGTGACGGGGAAAACGACTGGACTTCGCTTGAACAAAGTTGGAAAGCCGTGGTGCATTGTTTCAACCATGGCGTGAGTTCCTATATGTATTGGAACATGGTGTTGGATGAGACGGGCAAAAGCGGTTGGGATTGGGCTCAAAACTCCTTGGTGAGGGTGAACCGCCAGACACGTGAGGTGGTCTATACCGATGAGTTTTATTTGATGAAACACCTATCGCATTTTGTACAGCCCGGGAGTCGGCGGTTGAAAGTGTCTGCCCCTGGGAACATGTTAGCTTTCCGTAACCATGAGGGCAAGACGGTGGTTGTGACATACAATTCCGGACCGCAACCAGAAAAGCGTAACCTGCAAATAGGCGGCCAACGGTTGGAATTCGAGCTGCCGCCCCTCTCCCTTTCCACATTGGTTTGTGGGTAAATGTGATGAGGCCGTAGGTATTTTCTTGTTCCCAAACGTAGTAGGAAATAGGAGAGGTTATAAAATTATGGTTTAACTTTAAATTTTTGTTTTTATGAATTTAGGACATTTACTAGGGTTCTCGTTGTTATGCTATGTTGGAACGGCAGTGGCTCAACGACAAATCCATGGCGTGAACGGTTATTACAATTGGACACCTGCCCAGTTGGAAATTGGCGCGAAAATGGAGTTCGGTAACGAAGGTACAGCGGTGAAGAATGAAGATTACCGGAGGAGTTATGTGGTAGACGGTGATTACATCAGGTCTTATTTGGGAGTGCATAATACGAATTATGAACCCGAAAAAGGTGGGTTCTTGATGCGTAATCGTTTCGATATCAAGGAAAAGATTGCCGGTGAGGGACTTATGACGATAACCCCGGCCTTCCCTGTCCTTGCCTTAAAAGCTTCCACCATCAAGAACTCGGAAAGCAAGGCCGAAGGCGGTACAAAAGACAAAGGTTCTTTTTGGGTTGAAATGAGATGGTACAGCCCTTATGAGGGAGGTACAAGCGTCAAGGAGAACTTCGGGGACGCGTATGGCGGAATGTGGGGATTCAATCAGAAATCCATGGACATCTTTGCTTGCCAGTTTGCTTGGGGAGAAAAAGACGCGCTTGGCCGCGATTCTTTGGAACTCAAATATAATGGAGACTGGAACAGGCTCACGGGAACGCCCGATTCCACTTGGGCTATATTGGCGAATGGCGACAAACAAGCCAAAAAGGAAGACACGACATATTTGGCGCATCGTATTCCCGTGTCGTTCGATGAAGACAAGTCGGATGTCGTTATGGCATGGAACTTTGCGGCCATCAAGGACACTGCCACCGCAGAACGCTTGGAAAGCATGCGTTTGTTGGAGCGTTTGGGCAGCTTTAAGCTCCAAAGCATTTATTTGTGCTATATCTGTCGGGCAGATACATTGAAGAATATCATTTATGATGCGGAAAATCCCAGTTCCATCGTTTCGGCAGACCCGAAGAACAAGGAGGACATGCCGTATGTAGACATCAAGTGGCTCAAGACGTTCCGTTCCATGGCCGAATTCAAAGAAAGCCTGACGGCTGAAAATAATTGGGGCGATGGTGAGAAGGTAAACCCTCAAAAGGACGTGCTGAACACTGTGCTGTGGGAAGCGGAAAAGGTTATTAAAGGTTTCCAGAACTACATGGGGGATGCTGACAATGCCTATGCGTCTTTGAAGGAAATACATGCGAAGGCAGACGGGGTCTACAACAAGGTGGATGCCACGACAGAAGAGTATTTGGCCGCTATTGAAGAGGTGAATGCCGCCGTAGCCGAGTTCTATTCATTCGTAAACCCGACTGAGGATTTGGTATATAATTATATCCGTACTTCTGACGGTTCCGTTTCTTTGTATGCCTTGTCTGATGAAGTGACGAAAGACAGTTATACCGGACGTCCTTTGGCTTTGGGTGCTAACGAGAGTGCCATGCCTTTAACTTTTGTGCCCGTGGGCGAAAACAACGGTTTGGTCACATATAACCTGAAAGGCAAGGATGGCGTGGTGGTGCAATGCACTGACGGGACTTTGCTTTTGGTGAACGGTGCAAGCGATGCGGCCTCCTTTACCTTTGCCGACCGTGACGGTTTCGGACTGTTCGATATGAAATGTGGTTCATACTATTATTATAAGTCCGGTTATGAGTTGAAGACGGTAGATGAATTCCCGGATACGGATTACGAAGGTATGCAGCCTTATTTGTTCCAGATAGAGGATGCCTTGTCGAGCTATGTTCCTTCGGACGACGAGAAGACCGGGCTGTTCGAGGCTTGGGAGTTCAATGGAGAGGCAGAAGACGACCCGGGCACCAAGGGGACTATCAACGGTGCGGAACTTGTGATGGGCGAACACGGCCAGACCTTCATGTTGGACGGTTGGCGTATGCAACGTTGGCGCATGTGGTCGCGTGTGAACAAGGATACTTATAAGGATGCAGAGGGTGAAGATTTGCAGTGTCTGAAACTGACGGCGGCTGATACATACGATTCGTTCGACGGAACGTCTTTGGGCAATGTGACTACTTATCCGACCAGTCCGTCCATGCGTCGTGAAGGTGGCGTGTTCACGAACTTTTACGACCGTGACCCGGAAGGCGGAGTGCGTGACGAATCCTGCATGATTAGCCTCAATCCGGGCGTACGCCGTTATATTGCCATGAAGTGCAAGGGTACGAACCCGGAGATTACGGTGGATAAGTTTAATTTCCTTCAGCAAGTGAACGGTTTGAATTCGGAATTTGCTTTAAATTTGTCAGATGCGGAAATGAAGGGTGATGTGTATTATTGGGACTTGTTGCGTTATGTCAGCGTGGGAAAGACCAATTATGTAAGCCAATATATGAGCACACAGGGCTTCCAACAAGGCGATGCGCTTTACATCGACTGGATCCGTACCTACGAGACTGTGGACGATATTCCATCCGAGAGCTTTGCCACAGGCGTGCGCGACATGCAGGCCGATGGCGGTGACTTGAAGGTCTTCGTGACGGGGCGCACCATCAACGTCTTCACTTCGGAATCTGGTGCAATTTATACGGTTGACGGCACTTGCGTGTCCGAGTTCGAGGGCACGGTGCATGAAACCGTCCGTCCGGGTATCTATATCGTACGTGCCGGAGCGGCAGTGAAGAAAGTCATCGTACGTTGATATGCAAGTCCGGTTAGGTTAGTCCTTGTCCGGTAAGAGGCGGAGCCGGGAAACAGATAAATCCGCGCCTTTTTGACAAGAGGCGCGGATTTATTGGATAAAACGGACAAAATGATTTTTTATCCGCATGTCATGCCGGTAGTGTTATCGTTATCTTTCGTTGTATATGAAATCAAGCCCGTAACGTTCATAGCGTGAGAACTTCCTGTCGGAGCTGACAAGAGGTATATGGTCAGAAATCGCTTGCGCAATTATCATCCGGTCGTTTGGGTCTCGGTGGTCATCATATAAAGGCAAATCAACCAATGTGTCTATGTGTGTGCCTGAAGTTGCGACCATGTTAATACCTAATTCGCTTAACCTTTGCAGTGCTACATTTGCTGCACGGCGTATGTCTTTGCATTCAGGAATGCGCACCTTTCCTATTTGTATAAGATGCACGAGTTCAGCAAAGCATACGGAACTTGAGAAGAGCAATGTTTCATAATCTTTGATGATAGCCTTGACATCATCGCTTATAGAAGCCCCGTTTTCTTGTCCGACCATAAAGGCAAGGATATTTGTATCGAGGTATGCTCTCATTTCAATATGTATTTCAAATCTTTCTCATCCCATGTAAATAGAGGTTCGGGGTTTTGTGAGAGCCATTCGCCCAACTTGTTGAATTTCCTTTTACCTCCGCTGTTTTTTATTTTTGTAAGCAGTTCGATAGCCTCTTGGCTGTTTGTCCGCATGGATGGTTTCCTGTTTTTCTTTTCCATAATAGTATTCGTTTTCTTCCTAAGCGCTAGAAAGCAAAGGTAGCAAAACATTTTTTGAATGGCAAGTGTCTTGTGGTTTGGTAATATGATTTTTTTTGTTTGGCGTAGGTATTTTCTTATTCCCAATCGTAGTAGGATATAGAAGGAGTTGTCAACATGTATGGTTTAACTTTAAATTTTTGTTTTTATGAGACTAAGACATTTACTTGGCGCGTCTTTGTTGTGCTATGCCGGCATGGCCGGGGCACGTGACGTTCACGGCGTGGACGGGTATTACAACTGGACGGCGGCCCAAATGCAGGCCAATGCCTTGATGGATTTCGGCCCCGAAGGGAAACAGTGGGCGCAATGGTATCCGAGTTTTAAGTTCGAGGGGGATTATCTGAGGTTTATCCCGGGGGTGCATCAAAAGGAGTTCAAGCCTGAGAACGGCGGTTTCTTGCTGCGTGGCCGCTTGGACTGGAAAGAAAAGGTGAAAGGTGAGGGATTCATGACCATCACTCCTGAGCATCCGGTGTTCGTGGCCAAACTCTCCATTCCGCGCCAGTCGCAAACCAAGAAAGCCAATGAAAGCAATTATTGGATAGAGTTCTTCTGGCACAACCCATACACCGGGGCACAGGACGTGGATATGGAAAACGAACAAGGAGGCGGCATTTGGGGGTTCAAGAAAGCTTTGGACGTAGTGAAGGGGCATGCCCCTTGGGCCAAGGATGCCTTGGGGCGTGATTCCATATTTTTATATAATCGCGACCGGAATGATTCTACGCTGTCAGTCCGCGTGAACACAGGAGACAATGATCTGACGGCACAGAAGAACGACACGGTATGGTACATGAAGCGTTTGCCGGTGACGGAAGATCAGGAGAAGTGTGAAATCATTGTGGCCGTCAACTTCGCTTCCATCCGCGACAGTTCTTCCATGGCGTTGGCGTCACGTCGTTTGATAGACCGTGTCCCGATAAAGATTTCCCATTTCTCTGTCGGATTTATCACCCGTGGCGACACGATGTATGCGGAGACGGATGAAAAGGGAGACACTATCGTGAAGCGTGCCAAAACGCCGGAGGAAATGCCGTATATGAACGTCAAATGGTTGAAAACCTTCCCCTCCATGGATGCGGCTGTAAAGAGTCTGACGGCCGAGGAAAACTGGGGCGATGGTCCGGTGTCCAATCCCCAAAAAGACATATTGAACACGGCTTTGTACGAAGCAGAGAAGGTCATCAAGGGTTTCCAAAACTACATGGGGGATGCTGACGAGGCGTATGCGGCTTTGAAGGAAGTACATGCGAAGGCAGACGGTGTGTACAACAAGGCCGATGCCACGACAGAAGAGTATTTGTCCGCTATCGAAGAGGTGAATGCCGCCGTAGCCGAGTTCTATTCATACGTCAATCCGGCAGAGGATTTGATTTATAATTATATCCGTACGGCAGACAATGGTACGTCTTTGTATGTGTCTACGAGTGAAGTGACGAAAGACACTTATACGGGCTATCCTTTGGCTTTGGGTGCCAATGAGAGTGCCACTCCGTTGACTTTCGTTCCGGTAGGTGAAAGCAACGGGCAGTTGGCATATAACCTGAAAGGTAAAGACGGTGTAGTCGTGCAATGCACGGACGGTACTTTGCTTATGGTGAAAGGTACGGACGATGCGGCCACCTTTACTTTTGCCGACCGCGACGGGTATGGCTCGTTCGACATGAAGTGCGGGTCATTCTATTATTACAAGTCGGGTTACGAGTTGAAACCGGTGAAAGAGTTCCCTGAATTCTCGTCAGAAGACTACGATTCCATGATACCCTATTGCTTCTTGATAGAGGATGCTTTGGGAAGCTACAACCCGACGGATGATGAAAAGACCGGTCTGTTCGAGGCTTGGGAGTTCAATGGAGAGGCAGAAGACGACCCGAGCACCAAGGGGACCATCAACGGTGCGGAACTTGTGATGGGCGAACACGGCCAGACCTTCATGTTGGACGGTTGGCGTATGCAACGTTGGCGCATGTGGTCGCGTGTGAACAAGGATACTTATAAGGATGCAGAGGGTGAAGATTTGCAGTGTCTGAAACTGACGGCGGCTGATACATACGATTCGTTCGACGGAACGTCTTTGGGCAATGTGACTACTTATCCGACCAGTCCGTCCATGCGTCGTGAAGGTGGCGTGTTCACGAACTTTTACGACCGTGACCCGGAAGGCGGAGTGCGTGACGAATCCTGCATGATTAGCCTCAATCCGGGCGTACGCCGTTATATTGCCATGAAGTGCAAGGGTACGAACCCGGAGATTACGGTGGACAAGTTTAACTTCTTGCAGCAAGTGAACGGTTTGAATTCGGAATTTGCCTTGAGTTTGTCTGATGCGGAAATGAAGGGTGATGTGTATTATTGGGATTTGTTGCGTTACATCGGTGTCGGTAAGACCAATTATGTAGGTCAGTTCATGAGTACAGCGGGTTTCCAACAAGACGATGCGCTTTACATCGATTGGATTCGCACCTACGAGACTGTGGACGACATCCCGTCCGAAAGCTTTGCCACGGGCGTGCGCGACGTACAGGCCGATGGCGGTGACTTGAAGGTCTTCGTGACGGGACGCACCATCAACGTATTCACTTCGGAATCCGGTGCAATCTATACGGTTGATGGCACTTGCGTGTCCGAGTTCGAGGGCACGGTGCATGAAACCGTCCGTCCGGGCATCTATATCGTGCGTGCCGATGGTATGGTGAAAAAAGTGTTGGTGAAATAAGTCTGTGAGAGCGGATTGGCTACGGGGGCGGATATGTTCCGTCCCCGTTAGTGATAATAGAGGAAGATATGTAGTTTGTTACGTGGCATTCATTAAGTTTGTTCTGTACGGACAACATGTGACGGTGATTATAAATTGTTTTTTTTATGGTATATGAAAAATTATCTGATAGTTTTATGTTTGTTGTTGGTATCGAATCTATCTGCGCAACAATGGCAGATAGCCTCTCCTGACGGAAAGATACAGATGAGAATCCACAGTGGAGAGAATTTGGGGTATTCTGTTTCTTATAATGGAAAGACGTTAGTTTGTGATTCTCCATTAGGTTTTGAGTTTAAGGGGGAGAAACCTATGTCGGGCGGTTTTACTTTAGTGAATACCCCTTCTATGGAGGCAAAGTCTGATACTTGGGTTCCTGTAGTGAAAAACAAGCATGGAAAAGTAAAAGTGAGTTGGAATGAGATGACTTTGGCTTTGAAAGAAGGAGCAGGCGACCGAAGACGTATGGATTTTATTGTCCGGGTGTATGACGATGGTGTCGCTTTTCGTTACCAATTGTATGGCGCAAGAAAGATTGGTGACCGACAGATAACCCGTGAATTGACAGGATTCTCTTTACCCGTAAATGCCATTGGTTGGGCTGCGAAGTACAAACGTAATTACACCTCCAGTCAGGAAACCGAGTTTGTGCCTACGCGGCTTGGCGTGCTTCCGGTCGACACAGTGGTGGGACTTCCCTTTTTGGTTGAGATAGACAAGCAGGATTATATAGCCATCACTGAGGCTCATATTGATGATTATCCAGGTTTTTATATCGGGAAGTCGGACGGCGGACAAGAGGGAAGCCAGATGCTTGTTACGAAATTGTCTCCTTTGCCTGGTGAAAAGGAAGATGGGGTGAAAGCCCGTTTCTGTGAAAAGAAGGCCACGCCTTGGCGTGTGATAATGATAGGTAATCATCCGGGTAAGTTTATTGAATCGGAGTTGGTGTATAGTTTGAATCCACCTTGTGCTTTGGATGACACTTCATGGATAAAACCTGGAATGTGCGCTTGGGATCATTGGTGGAGCGGTGAAGTGAAGATGGAAACCAATGTGATAAAGGAGTACATTGATTTCGCATCGGAACAGGGATGGCCGTATATGCTGATAGACTGGCAATGGTATGGTCCATATAACAAAGTGGAGGCAGACATCACCAAGCCGGCGCCACAACTGAATATGCCGGAAATACTGGATTATGCCCGCTCGAAGAACGTGCGTTGTTGGTTATGGCTGTATTGTACGGATGTGAATAAGGATGACAGTTACAAGGAGGCTTTTGCTCTATATGAGAAATGGGGAATAGCCGGTGTAAAAATAGATTTTATGGATCGAGATGACCAAGATATGGTGAACTGGTATCACCGTATTGTGAAAGAAGCCGCCAAACATAAGCTGATGGTGAACTTCCATGGTGCTTACAAGCCCGATGGCATGGAACGTACATATCCCAATTTGTTGACTCGCGAAGGTGTAATGGGTGGAGAGTATTCAAAATTCTCTGCGCGTGTTACTCCTGAACACAATGTAACTCTTGCTTTTACGCGTATGCTTGCCGGGCCGATGGACTATACGCCTGGTGGTTTCTTGAATGTGCCGATGAAGGACTTTAAGCCTCAAACTCCTACAACGGTGCCCAATACCCGTTGTGCAGAACTGTCGAAATTCGTGATTTATAATAGTCCTTTAACCGTTATGTGTGAACATCCGCGTTATGCTTTGGGACAACCGGGTATTGATTTCCTGAAGTTGGTGCCTACGGTATGGGATGATACCCATTTTTTAGCTGGATATCCCGGTGAATATGTCGCCTTGGCAAAGCGTTCGGGAGAGCAATGGTTTATCGGGGCAATGAACAACAGCACGAAACGTGAAATAAGGATTGATACTTCATTCTTGCCTGAAGGGAATTATGAGCTGACGTATTGGGCGGATGCCAAGAATACTAGTAAACAACCTACTCAAGTGTCGAAAAAGACGGTATGTATCTCTTCTGGTAAGTTGCTGAAGATAAAGATGGGTTCAGGCGGCGGTTACGTGGGGGTTTTTACGCCTGAGAAATGATTTTATTTCACTGCTGTTGAGTGAAAAAAGCTTGTATGGACATATTATGAATCCGCGCCCTTTGGCAAGAGGCGCGGATTTTTCTGATGATGTACACAAATATTTTTGGTTTTCTTGTAGGTATTTTAAAAATCCCAATCGTAGTAGGGTATAGAAGGGGATAGAGCAGTTCTTTCCGTAGGAAATGAATAAATGAAGAAAATAAAAAATAAAGTTATGAGGTTTAAGTATTTGTCATGTATCGCGGTTATGGTGCTGACTGGTTTTACCGCCTGTCAGGATTCGGATGACGTGGGAGAGAATTACACGACGTTCACCGGAGAAACCATCAGTGATTTTCTGGAGAATAATGCGGAGTATTCCGATTTTACGGAAGCCTTGAAAACGGCCAATGCTTTCTCTTTGTTGGAGTCGTACGGAGCATACACTTGTTTCGTGCCGGACAATGAGGCGATGGAAGCTTACGTGAGAGAACAAGGTTATGGGACGTTCGAACATTTCTTGGACTCCGTGGAGGCGGTCAAGGAGATGGTGTTCTACCATTTGATTGACGGCGAAAGCGGAGGCGTGGGCAACTATGAAACGGCCGGGTTTGAGAACGGTGCCATCGAAACGAAAAACATGTTGGGGCGTTATTTGTACACTTCCATAGCGTCCGACGGGGCGGCTTGGATGATCAACAGTACGGCGCGCATCATTTCGGGGGATCATATAAAAGTGAACGGCGTGGTGCATTTGGTAGACAAAGTCCTGGCCGGTAACACGGATTTGTTGGCCGATTATATCGAGTCGGAAGGGCATTTCAAACTGTATGGCGAGGCTTTGCATGCTACCGGATGGCGGGATTCATTGATGCTTTTGGACGATGAGACTTATGTACAGGCTACGACCAAACCGTCTAACGACCCCTATTCTTCTACTTGTTATTTCCCCGCAGCTAAGAAATTCCGTTATACAGCCTTATTGGAGACAGACTCCGTGTTGGCTTTGAACGGGATCCATACTTTGGACGACATGCGGGAATATGCAGAACGGTATTATCCCGAAGGGGCAGATTTGCCGGATGATGACAAGCGCAGCAGTCTCAGCCGTTTTGTAGGTTATCATCTCTTACCGGTGATGCTGACCTCCAATCAAATTGTGAATACACGGGATTTGGTGATAACGCAGACTTGGATGGACGAAGACTGGCGGCGCGAGAATTACCGTGACGGACGTTTCTGGTTGGAGCAGTATTTGGTACCTATGGCAGACGAGTCGATTATTACGGTGCAAGCATTCCAATGGGGTGACCAACCGGCTCAAAAACCGGTGTTCAATGATGAACGCAACTGTTATGACCCGAAATATACGAATATGGCCGAAGAAGAGGACGATGTGGTGACATTGGATATGGCGCATAGTAATCTGGATTGCCAGAACGGGGTCATCCATGCGCTTACCGGCATGTTGGTGTATGACAAGGATAAGATAGGACGCATTATGCGTGGCAAGCGTTTCCGTATGGATTTCACTACGTTCCTTCCTGAGCTTCGTAACAACGATATTATTTCTAACAAATGTTATTATATACCTGAGGGGTATTGCAAGAAATTGCGATACGAGGAAAGCAGCAATGTCTTTGCAAAATATGTAGGGGACAACATGCACAGCGACTACTTGCATGATTTTATGGAGATGTGGGGCATGTTCGATGTGTCTATTACCGTCGGACCGATACCGGAAGGAAGTTACGAAGTTCGTATCGGTTATCGTGTAAACACGAACCATCGCGGTATCACGCAGTTTTATTTCGATGGTGTGCCCTGCGGTATACCTATTGACATGCGCTTGAAAGGAACTGATGCTTCTATCGGTTGGGAACAGGCATACGTGTACACACAGGTCAACAATCCCTATATCGGCAGTTGGGGGGAAGGAAATCCGGATGACTATTATGGCTATGAAAATGACAAAAGCCTCCATAACCGTAACTTTATGAAAGCTCCGGATAGTTTCGGGTCCAAGGAACTGCTGATTTCAGGTGTGACCGGAGGAGTGAAGGCTTCAGCCCGTAACGACCCGTATGCTTTGCGTAAAGTCTTGGGGATTTTCAGTTGGCCGGAAATGGCGACGCACGAATTCCGTGTGGTACAAATGTTGGACGGAAGTTGTCATTTCGACTACATCGAGTTCATTCCGACCAACCTGTTAGAGGATGAAGATACGCATTGACGGGAAAAAGTATTTTTTTTAAGCTTCTTGTAGGTATTTTAAAAATCCCAATCGTAGTAGGGTATAGAAGGGGATAGAACAACCCTTTCCGTTGGGAATGAATAAATGAAGAAGATAAAAGAATATAAGTTATGAGGCTTAAGTTTTTGTCATGTATCGCGGTTATGGTCCTGGCTGGTTTTACCGCCTGTCAAGACTCGGACGACGTGGGAGAGAACTACACGACGTTTACGGGAGAGACCATCGGTGACTTTGTGGAAAACAACGCGGAATATTCCGATTTTGCGGAGGCGTTGAGGGTGGCGGGGGCTTTCTCCTTGTTGGAATCGTACGGGGCGTATACTTGTTTCGTGCCGGACAATGAGGCGATGGAAGCTTATGCTTCGGAACAAGGGTATGGCACGTTCGACAACTTCTTGGACTCCGTGGAGGCGGTCAAAGAGATGGTGTTTTACCATTTGATAGACGGTGAGGCCAATGGCGTGCCTTATTATGAGACAGCGGGGTTCGAGTCCGGTGCCATCGAGACGAAAAACATGTTGGGGCGTTATTTGTACACCTCCATTGCGTCTGACGGTGCCTCTTGGATGGTCAACAATACGGCGCGTATCGTGTCGGGCGACCATATTAAAGTGAATGGCGTAGTGCATGTGGTGGACAAGGCGTTGGCCGGCAATACGGACTTGGTGGCCGATTACATCGAGTCGGAGGGGCATTTCAAGTTGTATGGTGAGGCTCTGCATGCCACTGGGTTACGGGATGCCCTGACGCTTTTGGACGATGAGACTTATGTTCCCGCTACATCCAAACCGGCAGACGACCCTTATTCGGGTAGCGCGAATTTCCCCAAGACTAAGAATTACCGTTATACGGCTTTATTGGAAACGGATTCCGTGTTGGCCTTGAACGGTATCCGGTCTTTGGAAGACATGCGGGCTTATGCCCGGACGTACTTCCCCGAAGGGAAGGATTTGCCGGACACGGATGAGCGCAGCAGCCTTTACCGTTTTGTGGCCTACCACCTGTTGCCGGTGATGCTGACTTCCAACCAAATCGTAAACACGCGGGATTATGTGATGACCCACACTTGGATTGATGCGGACTGGTTGCGCGAGAACTATCGTGACGGTTCGTTTTGGTTGGAACAATATCTGGTGCCTATGGCTGACCAGACTATTATCACGGTACAGGCGTTCAAATGGGGAGACCAAGATGCGCAGAAGCCCGTATTCAATGATGAACGCAACTGTTATGATGCGAAATATACGAATATGGCAGAGGAAGAAGATGATGTGGTGACATTGGATTTGGCACACAGCAATCTGGATTGCCAAAACGGGGTCATCCATGCGCTTACCGACATGTTGGTGTATGATGAGGATAAGATAGGGCGTATCATGCGTGGCAAGCGTATCCGCATGGACTTCACCATCTTTACACCGGAACTCCGTAACAACGATGTCATCTCCAACAAGGATTATTATGTGCCGCAAGGGTACTGTAAGAATTTCAAGTTCGAGGAAAGCAGTACGATATTTGCCAAGTATATAGGTTCCAACATGCACAGTTTCTTCCTTGGGGATTATCTCGAAATCTGGGGCATGTTCGATGCGTCCATTACCGTGGGGCCGGTGCCGGCAGGAAGTTATGAAGTGCGCATCGGTTATCGTGTGGATGCGGCCACGCGTGGCATCACGCAATTCTATCTGGACGACGAGCCTTGCGGCATCCCTATCGACATGCGACTGAAGGGAACGGACGCTTCCATCGGTTGGGAACAGGTGTGGCAGTTTACACAGGACAATTCCGGGGCATGGTGGGATGAAGGTTCCCGCGAAGACGACCCATACGGTTACGAGAATGACAAGAGCATGCACAACCGTGGATTTATGAAGGGACCGGACAGCTTCTGTTCGCGTGAATTGATGATGGGGCAAAGCGGCGGGATAAAAGGTTCCACCCGTAACGATCCTTTCGAGATGCGCAAGGTATTGGGGATTTTCAGTTGGCCGGAGACTTCCACGCATGAATTCCGTTTCGTGCAGATGCTCAATGGCAACTGCCATCTGGATTATATCGAGTTCATGCCGACTAACCTGATAGAGAGTGAAGATACACATTAAAAAGGAAACAAATATTACCGTATCATGAAATACTATAAATTACTGACGATGTTGGCTCTGGGGGCTGCATGGGCGTTCCCGGTCGCCTGTACGGACAAGTTCGAGGAGATGGAAGACCATATTCCGTCGTGGCTGAACAGCAACATCTATGATTACCTGCAAAAGCGCGGGGACTGTAACTATTATATCCGTCTGATAGATGATTGCGGGTATACGGATGCCATGAAGGTATCGGGAAGCAATACGCTGTTTTTCTCCAATGATGCCTCTTTCGAGCGTTTTTTCCAGGAAAACGAAATGGGGTATCGCCGTTACGAGGACTTGCCTTATTCTTTCAAAATGATGTTGCTGAAAATTGGGACTATCCCTTATTCACAGCTGTTGGAGCGTTTGTCGTTGAGCGACCGTGGGCAAATCACGTTCCGCCGTACGACGGATTTCGAGGTGGAAGATACCATTCCGGTGGTGGCCGCCGACAAGTTGCCGGACAGTAAATTCTTTGCACCCTATCGCCGGGCAGGGAAACCCATCAAATTGTTGTCCGATGCGACGAAATGGACATTGGTGCAGTTCTTCCCCGATGTGATGGAAGGTAAGCGCATTACGGACGATGATTTCAGTTTTGTGACCGGCATTCCCCGTGAGGCTGAGGATGCGTCATTGTTTGCCAACAAGATTATCCAGAAGGACATCGTATGCCAGAACGGCTACCTGCATGAGTTGGAGGATGTATTGGTTCCGCCCGAGAACATGGCAGCCTATATCCGTTCCAACGGAAATGTGAGTCGTTTCAACAGTTTGATGGACCGTTTCGCTTGTCCGGTGTTCTATAAACGTGACGAGAATGGCGATTCTATTTTCCAAACCCGTTATTTCAATCAAAGTCCGGCGTATGCTTTTACGGAGTTCAACGGTACGAATGCACCGGGTTTGCTTTATTTCGATCCCGGATGGAATTTGTACCAACCCAAGGGGGGAAACTCCAACCAACCCGGTTATGAAACGGATATGGGTTGCATGTTCGTGCCAACGAACGAGGCCATGGACCGCTTTTTGTCGGCCGACGGAGAGGGCAGCGATTTCTTCGAGGCTTTCGGTTCGTGGGACAACGTGCCGGATAACATTGCCGCTGACATCGTGGCCAATCATCAGAAATATTCTTTCCTTTCTTCGTTGCCCAGTCGTTTTAACGACATCAAGGATGAGGCCGGTTATGAGATGGAAGTAAGCAAGGAGAATATCGTGGATAAATTCGTAGGGCGCAACGGAGTGGTATATGTGACGGACAAAGTCTTTACGCCGTTAGACTACCGGACGGTGATGGGGCCGGCTAAAATCGATTCATTGAATTCCATATTCAACCAAGCCATGGTGGATGCACAATTCGTTTACTATTTGCGTTCTTTGAAAAGTACGTACCAGTTTTTTATCACGCCGAATGAATACATGACGGATTACGTGGATCCGGTGGCCAAATCATATGCTTCGACCAATTACCAGTGTAAGTTGGATTTTAACTTGACAGCGCAGAATACAGTGGCTGCCACGGCCACCCGGACTTCGGACGGGGAAGTGATTATGGACAATGGTTTTCCTTTGGGCACGAATGGAGTGGTCAGCAATAGCGGCATCCTGAAAAACCGTTTGGAGGACATCCTGAACTGCCAAACCCTGGTGACGGCCAGCAATGAGGATTTTGCTGCGGCGCGGGCTGCAGGGCAGGAATACTTCATTACCAAGGGCTATGCCCCGATTCGTATCACGGCAGATAATAAAATCAGCGGGGCTGGTAATGAAACTCCTTTGTCCATTACGAAAGTATATAATAAGGAGAACGGCAATGCTTATTTGATTGATGGCATTCTGCAGAATACCACCACTTCTATCTATGACGTGCTTTCCACACGGGATGAATTCAAGGAGTTTTATGACATGTGTGCCTTGTTGGGCATCTTTGTCAACAACCCGACTACTTCTACCGTGGCTCCCGGACGCAAGGTGAAGTTCCTGAACCAATATCATTATACCGTGTATGTGCCGACGAACGAGGCGATACGTGGGGCACAGGAAAAGGGTTGGATTCCCACAGTGGCGCAGATTGAGAACGAGGGGGACCTGGCGGTACGTGATTCGTTGGAGAACGTGATGGAGCGTTTCGTGCGTTATCATTTTCAAGATAATTCCGTGTTTGTCAAAGGAGAACAAGTGGAGGACGAGGCTTATCTGACTTCTACGATCAACGAGAATACGAACAAGTTTTATCCGATTTATGTGACGAACCGGGGCGGAAGCGTGACCCTCTCTTCGGAAGCGGACCATGCGCTCGGGAAGGTGACGGCCCATGTGCTGACGAATGGAAACTTCTATAACTTGATGACGCGTGACCTTACTTTGAACAATAGCGACAAGGAGAAAGCCACGACGATTGAGGCTTATACGTATGCCGTAATTCAGCAAATAGACCAGGTGCTGATGTTCGACCGTCCATCCGGCGATTCAAAACAGAATTAAAATGACCTTAAACAGCAATGCAATGAAGAGAGTATTGATATTATTGGCTTTTTTAGGCACAATGCTGCATGCCGGGGCGCAGGTGATGGTGAGCGGGCGTGTGGTGGATGCGAATGACGGCCTTGAACTGATGGGCTGTACTGTGGCGGAAAAGGATGCCACGAACCGTGTGGTCGGGGGAATGACTACGGATATGAACGGTAACTTCGCATTCAAGGTGAAGAATGTGAACAATAAGTTGGTGTTCACCTATATGGGGTATAAGACGCAGGAGTTTTCCATCGGCTCTCAGCGCAAGTTCAACGTCAAGATGGTAGACAATACGATGAAAGTGAGCGAAGTGGTGGTCAAGGCTCATAAAAAAGGTCCGGACGGGGCGTTCAATATACCCCAACGGGAGGTGAGCATGGCCATGACGACGTTCAAGATGGATGCCATGGAAGGCGTATCGGTGGCTTCGGCGGACGATGCCTTGCAGGGACGTGTGGCCGGTCTGGACATTGTCATGGGAGGAAGTCCCGGTTCGGGCAGCCAAATGCGTATCCGTGGAACAACTTCCATAACCGGTAATTCGCAGCCTTTGGTGGTAGTCAATGGTGTTCCTTACAGTGGTGAAATAGATGAGAGCTTCGACTTCGGCACGGCCAATGAAGAAGAATATGCGGACTTGTTGAGCGTGAACACGGAGGATATCGAAGAAATCACGGTACTTAAGGATGCGGCTTCTACGGCCATGTGGGGATCCAAAGGAGCCAACGGTGTGCTGCTTATCAAGACCAAGCGGGGTACACGCGGCAAGACACGGGTTTCTTATACCTATAAATTATCCGGTGCCACACAGCCCAAGGGAATGAAGCTCCTGTCGGGCGGTGACTATACCATGATGATGAAGCAGGCATATTTCAACCGTACGCTGAGTGGGCGCGACGAGACTTATGAACAGTATGACTATGACGAGTTGCGTTATGAACCCGATAACCAGAATTACAATAATAATACAGACTGGGTGGACGAGGTGACGCGTCACGGTTGGACGAATGACCACTACCTGACCGTATCGGGAGGAGGCGAAAGGGCTGCTTTCCGTATTTCGGGAGGATATTATGACGAGAAAGGTACGGTCATGGGTGAACGTTACAAACGTTTCTCTACCCGTTCGCAGTTGGATTATTATGTGTCCGACCGTATGTTGTTTACCTCAGAGTTCCAGTTTACCTATTCGGATAACGACCGTAATTATGATAAATTGTTAGATATAGCTTACAAGAAGATGCCGAACATGGCCGTTTACGAGGAAGATGCAGACGGTAACAGTACCGGGCGTTACCTTAACATGGACATCAATACGGACTTCAACAAGGAACAGCGTGACTTGAAGAATCCTGTGGCTTTGGGCAAGTTGGCCAAAAATGACCTGAAGGGTTATCGTCTGATGCCGAAGATGTCCTTGCAGTACGACTTTTTCGATCCGGCAAAGCATTATTTGCGTTATTTGGGATGGGTGGCCATCGATTTGAACAACGAAAGGGAGGAAAGGTTCTTGCCTGCCGAGTGCGTGTACAACGCTGCGGATAATTACGGTTCGGCCAATGTGGCGGAAACCAAGACTTCCGGTAAGCTAACCGTGGCAACGGAGCATGGTATTACTTATCAGAGCCATTTCCTGAATGACGACCATAACTTGCAGGCACAGGCTCTGATGCAATTGACTACTACGACCAGCCATTCCCAATATGTGAAAAAACAAGGATTGCCGAGTTCGGATATTACGGATGCCACGGCTACAGGTTATATTTCAGGAACGGAGAACGGTAACAGTAATGATAAGACCTTGGGGTGGATGGGACGCGTGCACTACAGCTTCAAGGGACGTTACATCTTTGATGCCAATTTACGTGTGGACGGATCCACGCAATTCGGCCCCTCCAACCGTTACGGCTTCTTCCCCGGCGTGGGTGGAAAATGGATTATTTCGGATGAACCTTGGTTGAACAAGTACACTGGAAAGGTTCTGACATTGTTGGCTTTCCGTCCGAGTTGGGGTATTGCCGGACGACAACCCGGGAAAAACTACCTGCAATACAGCTTGTTGACAACGAATTCCACGGGATATATGGATTTGAGCGCGGTGTATCCTACCCGTATCCGGCTCGACGGCTTGAAATGGGAAAAGGTGACCTCGTTGAACTTGGGATTCGATATGGAACTTTGGAACGGGAAGGTATCTGTCGTGTATGATTGGTACAAGAAGCGTACGGACGACTTGTTGTTTAAGGATATCGATATACCGTCTTCTTCCGGTTTTGCTACTTTGACCTACAAGAACGTAGGACGGATGGACAATGACGGTTGGGAACTTACAGTCAATTTCAACAAGGTGGTGGAAAAAGGCAAGTTCTCGTTGGATATCAATACGAACTTTGCTTCTAACAAGAACATGATCCGCAGCCTTGATCCGAGTGTATTGAACAACTTCAACAATCATTCGGCCTTTGGGAACGGTGCTTATTATACCCGTTTGCAGGAGGGAAATTCTTTCGGTTCTATCTACGGCTTCCGCTACAAAGGTGTGTATTCTTACAGTTATGATCGTTATGACCAGGCTGTTGCCGAGGGAAAGACCTGTCCGGTGGCCCGGGATGAGAACGGTGTGCCGATGACGAACTTCGACGGAACGGTGAAACCGATGTACTATTACCACAGCACGACCAAGTACCAGTTCCAAGGTGGGGATGCCATTTATGAGGACATTAACCACGACGGTAGTATCGACCAGTATGATGTGGTTTATTTAGGAAACTGTAACCCCAAAATGCAGGGTGGTTTCGGGTTCACTTTGCGTTATGACCGTTTCTCCGTGAATCTGTTCTGCAATTACCGTTGGGGCAACAAGATTGTGAATATGGCCCGTATGAACGCCGAGAACATGTATAATGCCTACAATCAGTGTACGACGGTGAATTGGCGTTGGCGTAAGGAAGGTGATGTGACCGACATGCCTCGTGCCGTATATAACCAAGGGTACAATTGGTTGGCTTCCGACCGTTATGTGGAAGACGGATCGTTTCTTCGTGTGAAATATATCACTTTCCGTTACCGTTTTCCCTCTAATTGGGTAAAGCGTATCGGAATGACGAACCTGAGTGCTTATCTCACAGTGAACAACCTTTGGTGTTTTACCAAATATTCCGGTGTAGATCCAGAGATTTCTATTTGTACGGATACTGCCAAAGACTATTATGGCATTGCTGTGGACAACTCCATGACTCCACGTGCCAAGGAATGGACTTTCGGACTTTCAGCCACATTTTAATTAAAAAACGGAAATGATGAAAACAATGAAATACTATCTGAAAAATATCTTGTTGGCAGCCTCATGCCTGTGGGCTTTTACTGCATGCAACGATTTCCTGACACTTTATCCGGAAGATGACATCGTGGACGATGAATATTGGGAGACGGGAGAGGACGTGCAGAGCGTGGTGGCCTCTTGCTACCGTTTTATGTTGGAAGACAATGTGATTAGCCGGATAATCTATTGGGGGGAGGCGCGTTCGGACAATATGGATTATTCGACATCGGCTTCTACGGACGAACAGTATCTGAAAGATGCCAATCTGCTGTCCTCTAACGCATTGGTGACTTGGGGCGATTTTTATAAAGTCATCAATATCTGTAACAAGGTCATTAAGTCGGCTCCTGCCGTACGTGATCGTGATGCCAACTTTACCGAAGAACGTTTGCACAATTATCTGGCAGAAGCATATACCTTGCGTGCGCTCTGTTATTTCTATTTGATACGTAGTTTCGGTGATGTGCCTTACGTGACGGAACCCAGTGAAAGTGAACAGCAGGATTACCAAGTGGCACAGAGTTCGGCTGACGGTGTTATCGTACCGGCCATGATAGAGGATTTGAAACTGGCGGAAAGTTATGCTCCAGAGGAGTGGCCCACGGAGCAGTACACTCGTGGACGCATTACAAAAAATGGTGTGCGTGCGCTTCTGGCCGATGTATATTTGTGGAAAGCTTCCGATGTAGGCAATGCCAATGCACGTGCCGACTATCAAGCTTGTGTGGATGCTTGTGACCGCGTGTTGCGCAACGAAGCTTTATATGAGACGGAGATGATGATGGTGGAGGGAAACCGTATATATAATTCGGTCTTTTATACAGGAAATTCCACCGAGAGCATTTTCGAATTGAATTTCGACAGCGAAGGGAAGATGAATGGTGCTACGGCCAATCTGTATGGTAACAGCAGCAAGGGTAAGAGTGCGCATTTCGAACCGACAGCGCAAATGTTCAATGCTTATCAGGACGTGCAATATGATTACCGTGCCCGTGACTTTGTGGCAGCTACTGTGGATGTCGGGTCGGACGGTGCTGTTGTTCCTCCTACGAGTTTCAAAGTGTTCAAGTATGAAGGGCAGTCGCCGGCATCGGCTTTGGTGCCCCATTCTTCGGGAGAATATGTTTACCGAAGTTCTACCAGTACGGCTAATTGGATATTCTACCGTCTTTCCGACATTTATTTGATGAAAGCGGAAGCTTTGGCCGAAATGGCTGTGACGGATGATGAACGGAAGACGGTTATCTCGTTGTGTAACGTCACTTACAAGCGTGCCACGATGGAAATGGATTCATTGGAGTATGCAGATTATCCTACGATGGATGACGTGCGTGCGATGGTTCTGCAAGAACGTCGTCGCGAGCTTTGCTTCGAGGGTAAGAGATGGTACGACCTGTTGCGCAAGGTGCGCCGGGAAGGGTCAACTTCAAATTCGTATGCTTTGTTAGAGGAGGCGTATGCCCGTGAGATTTCTACTTACAAGGCTCGCCTGTCCAATCCGTTGGCTTGGTATCTTCCCATATCGTTGACGGAGATGAACGCCAATACCCAATTACACCAGAATTCATATTATGCAACAAAAGAACAGTAATTCCAAATGAAGGACATCATGAAGAAGATTATGATAAAAATATCGTTTGCCGCCGGGGCATTGGCCGTTATGGCCGGTTGCCAGGATAACCTGTGGGACGAGCATTACGGTTTGAACGGGACCGTGGAGACCCGTAACCTGATGCAAGTGTTGGAGAGCATGCCGGAGTACTCTGAGTTTTGCAGTGTGGTGAAACGTGCGGGACTGGATTCCGTATTGGCCACGGACCAGACCTTTACGGTATGGGCTCCGGACAATAAGGCTATGGCCGGTTATACGGTGAATGCGGAAACGAAGTCTCAATTCTTGGAGAACCATATTTCCCGTTACCTTTATGGCGGGGTAGACTTGGCCGATACTTCTTCCGTGAGGGTGAAAATGCTGAACGGGAAATCGCAGGACTATGCCCGTGAAAACGGAAACTATACTTTTGCCGGAGTTCCGGTAAAGGCAGAAGAAATTCCGGCCGGAAACGGACTGGTCCACGGTTTGTCGCGGATAGCCCCGTTCTATTATAATCTGTATGAGAATATCTGCCAGGAAGGAAATGGGACGGATTCGCTTGCGGCATTCCTGACTTCTTTTGACGAATACACGTTCAATGAGGAAAAGAGTACGGCTATCGGCAAGAACGCTTCGGGACAAATCGTGTACGATTCGATTTTCGATTTCAATAATGATTGGTTGCGGCGGTATGGCCACTTGCATTCGGAAGACAGTGTGTACACGATGATTGTTCCCTCTGATGAGGGATGGAAAAAAAGCCGGGGGCGTATGGCAGAGTATTTCCGTACTTTTGGCGAGACGTTGAAAGACACCGTGAAATCCTTGATTATTCCAGACAGGGAGTATGCCGTAAGTACGGCCTTGTCGGACTCTTTGTCGGAAGCTTGGATGAAGCAAGCCATTTGTATGGATTTGGTATTCCGCAAGGATGTTGATTTTTCCTCTGTTCCCGGTGATTCTTTGGCTTCCACTTCGGGCAATGTATTCCATCATCCTTCTTACCTGTTAGCCGGGGCCGTTGAAGAACCGGTCAGCAACGGCCGGATTTGGAAAACCGACGACTTGCTCCATAAGCCGGAGGAGTCTTGGTTGAAGACCATCGTGGTCGAGGCCGAGAATACTTCGGGACGCGAGTCCAATTATGCGGTTATCAGTTCGCGCAGCTCGTCCGCTACGCTGTTTCGGGATTCTGTATCAGAACAACGTTTTATTGAGGTGACGGCTACCAGTGAGAATCCTCGCCAACAGCCTATTGTACAGTTTACCGTGCCTAATACATTGGCAGCCCGGTACAACGTGTATTGTGTGTTTGCTCCGGCTTGTGCCTATATGGAGGGCGTGGAAGCTGACAGTACGAAAGTGAATTTTTATTTGAATTATGTGCATGAGGATGGTAGGATGTATGAGGATGAGGTAATCGTGGGTGAGACTCCGACGAATGGCAGTACCATGACGAAGATGTTCGTCACCCAAATCAAGTTGCCTTATGCCAACTATTCGGAATCCCCCTTTTCCGGTCCTGAAACGCAGGATAATGATTGCGTGAAACTGCGTGTGCAGGCGAATGTGGCCCGGAATGAGACGACGAAATATACCCGTACCATGCGGATAGATTGCCTTATTTTTGAACCTGTAATAGAGTAATGCGATGACGAACATATTAAAATATGCCATGATGACCATGGCTTTGGGATTTACTTCAGCACAGGCCGGGGAACTTTCCGGACGCGGAAAAGAGGTGCAGAAGATTTATGTGAGTGGTAAGGTGACGGACGCACAGACGGGCCGTCCCGTGCAAGGCGTAAAGGTGGCTGCCGGAGCGTGGTCTTCTTTGACAGACGAAAATGGTAGGTATAAAGTGCGTGTACCGTCTTATATGGTACAATTGACGCTTTCTTCGGAAGGATACTTGCAGCGTATCGTGCCTTTGCAGGGCGATTCGGTGAAGGAGGTTTCTGTGTACAGTGATGCGTTCCTGACGTTGAAGGGGGAGGATGACTTTACCAATACGCAAGCCGTTTCATTAGATGATGTGTTGGGGGAACGATGGGGAAACGATGTGCGTACGGCCACCCGGAGTGCTGTGGGCGGTGAAGGTTCCAACATGTTCATACGGGGATACAATTCATTAAATGTGAACGCACAGCCTTTGATCGTTGTGGATGGTACGATATGGGATACTTCTACGTTGGTGGAGACCGTTCATGACGGCTTTTATGAGAATCCGTTGGCTTTTATTGACGTGAACGACATAGAGTCCGTACAGGTTATCAAGGACGCGACTTCTTTATACGGCAGTAAAGGAGCTAATGGGGTTATCCTTGTGTCGACTAAGCGTGGGCGCAGCATTACGACCCGTATCGCAGCCGACCTGTCTTTCGGTTTCCAACAGGCTCCTAAAGCCATGAGGGTGATGGGGAGCGATGCCTATCGTACCTATTTGAGTGAGATGCTGAAAGGCAGCGGGCAGTCTGGCAAGTGGGCTACGTTGTTCGATGGATATTTAGGAATGAATCCGGCAGCAGCGGACTATTCCACTTACCACCAGCATAATGATTGGACGGATAATGTGACCCGTAACGGCAATATGCAGCATTACGGCATTAATGTGCAGGGCGGGGACGATATTGCCAAGTATTCCATTTCGTTGAGCTATGACGGGCAGAAAGGCGTAGTGGAAGAAACGGACTTTTCCCGTTTGAACGCCCGTATCAATTCCGATGTGTTCCTGACCAAGACTTTGACTTTGGCTACGGATGTGTATTTTACGAATCTGAATTATACGCTTCAGGATGACGGGGTGAACAAGACCACCTCGCCGCGTTATCTGGCGTTGATTAAGGCTCCTTTCTTGGTGGGATACAGCTACACTGACGATGGGACTCAGTTGACGAACACGCTGAATGACGTGGATGATTTGGGTGTGTCCAATCCGTTGGCTTTGTTGGCCAATGCCGAGAATACGAACAAACAATACCGTTTTGGGGTGAGTTTGGCACCGAAATGGGACATAACGGACAACTGGTCGGTTGAGGGGCGTTTTAGTTATAGCTTCAATAACTCTAAAAGCCATTATTTTTCCCCGATGGTAGGCGTGTCCCCGCAAGTCGTTGGCAATCAAGTGTGGGAGAATACGGTGAAGGACCAGACGGTAACACAGAACAACTTGTTCGGTGAGGCCAAAGTGTCTTATCATAAGTTGGTTCACAATGACCATTTTGTGGATGCCTTTGTGGGATACCGCATTATGAATTCCTCTTTCAAGAGTGTATATGAGGACGGTCATAATACGGGAAACGACAAGGTGTCGAACATGAATAATTCTTTGTCTTACCGTACGGTGGACGGCTTGAACACCGATTGGAGTTCCGTGGCTTTGTATGCACAAGGGAAATATACCTATCAGGAACGTTATACTTTGTGGGCGGCAGTTTCCATGGATGCTTCTTCCCGTTTCGGGAAGGATGCTCCCGGAAGTTTCCGGATGTGCGGAGGTACGTGGGGGACGTTCCCGAGTGTAGGTGGCTCATGGTTAGTCACTAATGAACGTTTTATGCGTCCGTTGGCTTTTGTCGACCGTTTGAACCTAAGAGCCAGTTTCGGTATCACAGGGAACGACAACATCGACGGTATGTATGGTTATTCTTATCTTTCCGGAGTGAATTATCTGGGTTCAGCTGTGGGGCTGAAGTTGGCGAACCTTGCCAATTCAGCCTTGAAATGGGAGACGACACGCAAATGGAACGTGGGTGTGGATTTGGCTTTCCTGAACGACCGGTTGGGCATCAGCGTGGATTATTACCAACATCGGACGAAAGACTTGCTCACATGGAAGCAAGCAGATACGGAAACCGGTTTGGAAGATTTCCTGCAAAACGGAGGCGAACTTTCCAACAAAGGAATCGAAATAGCCTTTTCTGCCAAAGTGTTGGATACCAAACCGTTCAAATGGAATACGGAAATAGGCATCGCTCGCTATAGGAATGAAATCACGGCCTTGCCGGACGGGGATTACACTACGGAGATATTGGGGGGAGAAGTCTTGACTTCTGTAGGCCGTCCTGCCGGAGTGTTCTATGGTTATGAGGCTCACGGGGTGTATGTTACGGAAGCCGAGGCGCGTGTTGCAGGATTGAGGATACAGAATGAAGATGCCTCCTATAGCACTTTTCATGCCGGTGATGTACGTTTTGCCGATTTGCACGCAGACGGGGTATTGGATGATAAGGACAAAACGGTCATAGGTGATCCGAATCCTGATTTCACTGGTTCGTGGGGAAACCGTTTCACGATGGGGCGTTTTGCTTTGGACCTACTCTGTACGTTCAAATGTGGCGGTGATATATACAATTATCAACGGCAGACTTTGGAGAGCATGTCCGGTACGTTCAACCAGACTCAGGCGGTCATGAACCGTTGGCGCTACGAAGGACAGGTGACGGATATGCCGAAAGCGGTGTATGGCGACCCGATGGGGAACAGTCGTTTCAGTTCGCGTTGGATAGAAGACGGCAGCTTTTTCAAGTTGAAGGATGTACGTCTGTCTTATCGTTGGCCTATCAACAACATTTATATCCAAGGCGTAACGTTTTGGGCGGGTGCTTCCAACCTTTTGACCTTGACCAAGTATCTGGGGCCGGATCCGGACGTGTCCATGCAGTCCGGTGTGTTGTACCAAGGTATCGACAATGGATTGTTGAGCCACGGTCGTTCTTATCAAATCGGTGTGAAACTTAATTTGTAAAAACCATGAAGAAGATTTTGAGATATACCTTATTATATATAGGTTTTGGATGCGCCGGATGGTTGTGCGCTTCTTGCAGCGACTTTTTTGAAACGGATTCTGATGCCGTGTTGAAAACCGATGGGCAGCGTTACGAGGACGAAACAGCAGCCCGGGCCGGGTTGTTCGGCCTGTTGCAAGGGTTGCAGGCTGTCGGGGACAATTATGTGATTATGGGCGAACTCCGGGGGGACCTGATGGATGTGACGGAAAACTCCTCTCAGGAATTGCATGACATCTGTGAATTCAATGTGGATGAGGAAAACTCTTACCTGAAAGAACGCGAATATTATGCGTTGATTAACAATTGCAATTATTATATCCACCGCTTGGATACCACTATTACCCGTAGGGAGGCGGATAAGAATTATCCTGTCAAGGTGTTGCGTCCTTATATGGCACAGGCCAAGACGCTCCGAGCTTGGTGTTACTTGCAGTTGTGTTTGGATTATGGACGGGTGAAGTATGCTGACGAAGCCTTTTTGGATGTGAGTCGTCCGGTGGAGATGCGTACATTGGATTTGGATGGTTTGTTGCCTGTGTTGATTCAGGATTTGGAAAACGTGTTGCCTTGGATGGTATCGGATGACACGCCGACAAGCAACGGTTGGGTGATGGGAAATGCAGATCCTGGTTTTGCCGGTTCCGTGCGATACGAGAATTATACGGCCAACCAACTGATGTTGCCAGTACGTTTCGTGTTGGGCGAACTTTATATGTGGAACCGTGATTTCTTGAAAGCGGCGCAAACATATTATGACCTGATATATTGGAACCGTTTGACGACATCTTCTTATGCAAATTCCTACAATGAGTCCACGTTGTTGCCTGCCGGAATGAATTGGCCGACACAGTTCTCAGGGTTCGCGTATTCCGACATTTTGACAGCTATTCCTTTTACTGACGAATATGCAGGGAATTCTTCCGGATTATCCAAAATGTTCAATTCTTCGTATGTTCTGGCTCCTTCCCAAACGTTGATTGATTTGTTCAATGGACAGGCTTATACCATCAACACCAAACCCGTGAGCGGAGACTTGCGTGGAGAATACGGTACATACGTCCGGGAGATGGAAACCGTGAACGGGAGTGAGACGGAACGTCCGTATGTGGACAAGTATAATTATATGGAAGCCAATGACAACGCTTACGTTGTCTTGTGCCGCACGGCTTTGGTTTACCTGCGTTATGCCGAGGCCGTCAATCGCTTGGGAAAGCCCAAACTGGCATTCTATGGTGTGCTGAAATATGGCCTGAACAAGGATACTTATGAAATATACAATGACCTGTTGAAAGACGAATTGACCGGTGAGCCTTGGATAGATTTCGGGCTTACGTATTCGGGAAATGTGGGCTTCTTCTCCGGGAACTACGGTTTGCACGGGCGTGGTTGTGGGCAACAGAACCTGCAGCTTGACCCGACGTATGTCATCGAAGAATGTGCTACGGCCGAAGATACCCTGCGATTCGTGGAGGACGAACTTCTTGCGGAATATGCCTTGGAGACGGCATTGGAGGGTAACCGTTTCCATGACCTGATGCGCATTGCCCGTTATCGGAACGATCCTTCTTATTTGGCAGACAAAGTGGCGGATAAGTTTGCGGGGAGCGGACGCGAGGCCATACGCGCCAAACTGAAAAATCCGCAGAACTGGTATTTGCCTACGACGGTGAAGTTTGACGGAAAATAAAAAAGGAGGATGTATGAAAAAGATGATATTATTGTGCGTTTGCCTGGCCGGACTGAATGCCATGGGGCAGCAGCGTGTGTTTAAGCATCCCGGCATATCCTATACACAGGCTGACATCGACAGGATGCGGGCCATGGTGGATGCCGGTCAAGAACCTTATTATTCGGCTTTCCTTGAATTCAAGGAAAGCCGTTACACGACTTATCGTGACTATGAACGTCCTTTGCCTGTCCACGAAGGGCAGCCTGTCATTTGGGATAGTCCTAATTTGTGGTTGGATGAGTTCGGACAGGTGGCTTTCCATAATGCCATGATGTGGAAGCTGACGGATGAAACGTCCTATGCGGACAAAGCCGTGGCTGTGCTGAACCGCTATGCTCCCGTACGTAGTATTAAACCTTATGGGACGAATTGCTTGGATGCTTCCAAGGCTACCATGCTCATTGAGGCTGCCGAATTATTGCGTGATTATGAGGGATGGAAACCCGAAGACCAACAGGGGTTCAAGGATTTCCTGGTGAGTCCCGGATATAGTACAGTGGAAGATTATTATGCCAAATACTCCTCATCCGACACGTTGGAAAACCGTGTGACGGTGTATTGGAATATTTTTCAAGGTGATCCGGGACGACATGGCAACCAAGGCTTGTATGGTTTGCGTACCCTGATGGCCATGGGTATCTATTTGGACAACGATACCATTTACGAGCGGGCTTACCGAAAATTGTTGAGCCTGTCCCATCGTCAGGATGACCTGCCTTATCCTAAAGGGCCGAAAATACCGCACGGTGTTCAGTCACACGTGAATGATGAATACTATATCTTATATGACGCAAGCAAGATTACGGTGGGCGAGGAGGAAGACTATGGTTATGACGATGAGTTGAAGTATTGGATTTGGGAGAACGGCCAGTGTCAGGAGGCTTCGCGTGACCAAGGGCATATCATGGACGGCATGTGTAATATGGTGGACATTGCCCGTACGGCATGGAACCAAGGCGATGACGTGTTTTCTGCCTACGGCGGGCGAATCTTGCAGGGCATCACTTATGCAGCCAAGTACAACTACGGTTGGTATAACCGTGAACAGATGAAGAACAAGTATTGGCCGGAAGAAGAACTTTTTGAGCCAACGGTGGAGAATGGGCAATTCATCCGCCGCATGGCGCGTTGTGCCCGTTGGGAGGGCCTGAAAATCAATCCATGGTCGGAAGGAAACCAAACGGATTGGACGAGAGGGAAGCAGTTCCACAGTCCCGGTACGATGTGGATGCAATATAAGGTACGTATGGGATTACCGGCAGATAGTTTGCTTTGGGTACAGCGTGCTTTCGATGTGAAGAAGGCGGAGGATGGCAGCATGCCCGGAGGTTTGTTGGATTACCGTACGGTTTGGATGGCCGGAGATGGCGGGACGTTTGTGGATGGTCGGCATGTGTCTGGGCTTCCGGCCTTGCCTGGAACGATACGGGCCGTGGATTATGACTTCTATAGTTTGGCCGCAAACGGTGAAGGGCTGACTTACCATGACAAAGGCACGGAAAAATGTAAGTTGTATCGTACGGACGGTACCGTGGAAATAGAAACGGTAGGCGATAGCTATGTCGTAACCGGGATGGAAGATGGTGAATGGATGAACTATAGTTTTACCGTAGCCAAAGACGGGTATTATCGCATTTGGGCCGATGCTGAGGTGTCGGTAGTTGGAGGCGCACTGTATGCCGCAGTGGATAATGGCACGGCTGTTGGGGGCGAATTGCCTGTGGGACAAGGATTCCAAGAACATGAGTTAGGTGTGTTGAGGCTTCGTGCGGGTGCCAGTGTGTTGCGTATGACCGTAAAAGGAACGGATAATGCAGTCCGTCTGCGTTCTATCCGTGTGGAGGAGACAGCCCGTCCTTCGGAAGAAACCGATTATGTGTGGAACTCCCGTGATTATTCTACTCCTATAGGGAAAGGGGAAATCCTGACAGACCAGAGTGACAAACTTTTGGTTTCCAATCGTTATGCAAGTGAACTTGTACCGACTTTTACCGTGGTGGGCGAACCTATGGAATATCATATAACTTCGGATAAATTGTACTTGGCTATCCATGGTATGAATTTGAACATGGTGGCGTTCCAAGAAGCAACCTATCGGTTACCCGGAGGAATGGATGATGAGACGAAGGCCAGTACGAGCGGGCAGGCGGCAACCTATTCCGTGAAAGGATGCGGAGCGGGCGGAGACGAACAGTTGTTCGTCTGGCAGTTGGATTCTTCTGCCAACCGCCGTATCGAGCCTTTATTGGGGGATTGCTATGCGGAAGGCGTAGAGGCTTACACATTGAAAGGTTTGTGCTTTGCCGTGAATGGAGAGTCGCTGTATAAAGACACGAGAATAGATGACATTGGCTTTTATACCTTGGAAGAGTTGATGGCACGCTATGGTGAGGATTTGAAAGATACTCCTCTTACTGTGCCTCGCATATCAATGGAATGTGAAGGTTCTCCTGCCGTTTACCGTATAGACGGTACTCGCGTGCCGGTGGATACCTCCCGGCCGGATTGGCGCGTGGCCTTGCCGGGCGGAATCTATGTGGTGGACGGTAAAAAGTTGGTTTTGCCATGAGGTACGGAATTTGTGGAACAGTAAATAAAAGATATGATATGACACACAGACATTTTTTGCGTGGCTTGTTATTGGTCTTACTCAGTGTTTGGGGCATGAAGGCAGAAAGTGCCGGATTAGAGGAAAATGGCGAAAAGTCGTTTGTCCACCCCGGTATCGTTGTCACGAAGGAGAGCGTGTTCCGAATGAAAGACTATATTGCTCGTCGGGCTTATCCTGTGTATGAAGGTTTTCTATTATTGAAATCTTCGCCCCGAGTAGGAGAGGCATATAAAATGAACGGCCCTTACCCTTATATTTCGCGCGACCATCCGGATTACAAGTACACCTCGAATGGGATGAGTTCGGATTTCAGTGCGGCCTACGAGGATGCCCTGATGTGGGTGTTGACGGACAACCGGATGTATGCCCGTAAATCGATGGATATCCTTTCGGCTTATGCTTCTACCTTGCAAGGAATACCAGAATCGAACGACCGCATGCTTTTGGCAGGCTTGGAAGGATTTAAGATAGCCAGTGCCTTGGAAATACTGAAGCATACGGACTCCGGAATCCCTGGGACCGAGATTGAAAACGTCGTGGCTATGTTGAAGGAACATTTTCAGCGGGCAATGGACGATTTTTATGCCATGCCGGCCTGTACCAACGGAAATTGGGGCTTGATCGTGACGAAGGCTTATATGGCAACAGCCATCCTGACGGATGACAGGGAAATGTATGACCGGGCAAAGGATTTCTACCTGAACGGAGAGGATAACGGCACGATTCGGAACTATATCGACGGTGAGACCGGACAGCTTCAGGAGAGCGGGCGTGACCAACAGCATAGCATGTTGGGACTGTCGGCCATGGCGATGGTGTGTGAGGTAGCTTGGCATCAGGGAGATGACCTTTATGGGTTGTTGGACAACCGTTTCTTGAAAGGGTGCGAGTATGTGGCACGTTACAATTTGGGCTACGATGTCCCTTACAAGGTATGGAAAGATGTGACAGGAAAATACAGCAACTGGCCGGTCATATCGGAAAAAGGACGAGGGGTGATACGTCCCATCTTCGAGGCTCCATTCAACCATTATGTCCATCGCCGTGGGTTGGATATGCCTTATACGGAGGAGTTATTGGAGAAGTTCCGTCCTGAGGGTTTCAATCCCGAAGGTGATTGCGGGTCTTTATTGTTCTATGAGGCTGCTCCGTTGCCTGCTCCCGAAGGTCTGGGACATTTGGATGAAGACTTTGGCCGTGCGGATGCGACGGTGGCCGGATGGACGGCTGTGACTTCCGGCGTGGAGCTTGCTGTGGATGACGGGGGTATGGTGGTGCATTGTGCCAAGCAGTCTGACGGTTCCTATCGCGGGGACATCAAGTTGACGGGAAAGACTTTGCTTGATGGGCGTAACTGGCCTGTGTTTGCCATCAAGGTGGACGGCGCGGAACCTGACCGGATTGCGGTGGACACGGAACGCGGGCCTTTCGGCAACGGTTACGGTAAGTGGACCGGTCGTATCGGGGACGACGTGTATTATTGCGACCTCCGCACGAGAAATTTCGGTGCGGATAACCGGTTGGGCAGTGAAGACCTATGGGAACTTTCGCGGTTCGGTTTGAAAGTGGCGGGATTAGTGAATGATGTTTATCGTGTGGCTTGGGTTAAAACATTCCGTAGTGTGGAAGAACTGGAAAACTTTGTTACGGGAGTGCCATCAATACAAACCGTTGCTGATGTGCGTTATGATGTACATGGGAGCGTGCTTCGTCTGTGGGCAGACGGGGCATTGCTCGATTTACGGCTATATTCGGCTGATGGTAGCCTTTGCAGTATGTTGGGTGACAGATGGGGCAAGACGGAAATACACCTGCCGGGGCGTGGGGTATTTGTCTTGCGTTGGAGTGACAACGGTAGGCGATGCCGTTCATTGAAGGTTTGCATGGGGGATATGAGATAAATGTAAGAATGGGTGGTAAAGTGCTATTCTTTGTCGATATAATTCAATGTATTGGTTGAGGCTTTCCCTTACCTTTGTAACAAGGTAATCCGGTTTCTTTTATCAAATTGAGAAGGAGCACCAATAATTATCTTGATTTCTAATTTTTAAAATTAACCACAATGAAAAAACAATTCTTTCTATCTCTCTTCATGTGCGTGGCCTTGTCGCTGCATGCACAGACGGACATGACGGAGCGCATTGTCAATCCCGGCTTCGAGGAGGAAGCTACCGGTTGGGAAATCAGTAGGATGGGACGCCAAGGAAATAGCGACTTCCCTTTGAAGGTGGGCGATTATTATGTCGAGACCTGGAGTGGAGCCGGAAGCCGGGTGGCGGATGGCAGTGTCGAGCAGGTGTTAACCGATTTGCCTGCGGGTACTTATACGGTGAGCGTGGTCGCGCAGAACATCCAACAGAATGATGCCGATGCCAAACAGACAGGGGTGTGGTTGTATGCCAATGACGACAAAACCGAAATTAATTTGCCGGGAAAATATGACGTGAAGACTACGACGGTAGATGGTACATTGGAGATTGGTCTCCTTGTACAAGGGGCAACGGGGAATTACGTATGTGTGGATGATTTTCACATGACTCTTGAAGAACCAACGGAAGAGACTTATGAAGTTTTTCGTGAAGAGGTGGGCAAACTTATCACAGAAGCCGAGAGTATCGACAAGCATCTTGACACACCCGAACAGAAAGTGCTCGATGCCGCTTTGGCTGACGGGAAAGCTGTGGTAGACGGGACTTCTACTAAGGATGTGACCGAGGTGTATGCTGCATTGAAGGCTGCCATTTATAATTACCGGCTTGCGTTGGCTTCACCCGAAGAACCGTTGGAAATGACTTCCAATATGTTGAATCCAGATTTTGAGGACGATACCAAGGGATGGGTGTCTACTGGGTTCGGCACCCAAGGCAATGACGTTTTTGTGCTGAAGAGCGGTTCCTATTATTGTGAGATTTGGAATGGAGGGGCAAAAGTGCCGGATGCTGACATTTACCAGTTTGTAGAATTGCCCAACGGGAACTACCGGCTTACGTTGTCGGCTCAAAACATTCAGGAAAGTAATCCGGCCATTGTACAGAGTGGTGCTTATGTGTATGCCAACAATGCGAAGAAAGAACTGAACCGAACAGCTCAGTACACGCTCGATTTCGTGGTAGTGGACAATCAGGCTCAAATAGGAGTGAACACAATAGGATGTACCGGAGACAAAGTGGCTTTTGATGATTTCCATATTTATTATACGGGATTCGATGCCGATGTCCAGTTTGCGGAGTTCAAGCAGATGATACAGGAAGGAGAAGCGTTGCTCGCTTCCTACCAGCATGCCGACAGTCTTGCCGCGCTGACGAAGGCCGTGAAAGAAGCCAAGGCTGTGACTGAGGTGGAAGACATCGCGGGTTATGCAGCCGTTTTGCGTGCGGCAATCAATGCCTCGCAAACCAGTGTGGGGGATTATGCTTTCTTCTTGGAAGCCATCCAAAAGTCGGAGAAGGTGCTTGCCGAAGGATTGGCTAACGGCGCGGACGGGCTGAAGGCGGCCATCGACAAGGCTGACGGGCTTTACAAGGCGGCCAAGAGTACAAGGGAAGAAATAGAATTGTTGGTCAAGGAGTTGGCTCAAGCAGAATTGCTGTATTATGCGGCCAATCCTTCGGGTGATGTGCCGGGGGTGGTGACATCGAGTTTCATTCCCCGTGGTGCCGTCGGAGCTTTGGGACGTGTCACCGTGAATGGCATGGAAGAGAAGGACATCAAGTTGCAGGGCTATTGTTGGGCCACCCACAAAGAACCGACTTTGGCAGACAATTATGTGACCGAAGGGGAGCAAGTGTTGAACTATCCCGGTCTCATTTATATCATGGAACCTTTGGAACCGGCCACAGTATATTATGTACGTGCTTTTGCCATGACACAGGGTAATGCCGTGGGATACGGTGAAGTGCGCAAAATCATAACGCTTCCCATGGGGAACTGTACTTGGAGTTATGCCAACAATGGGGAACCGGCAGATAACGAACGGATTAGTAATGCGTGTCGCGAGGCGATGGATTACTACAACAAATGGACGAGCATACGGGATTATGGGATTACAGTGTCTTTTGGTGCCGGCACTCCGACGGCAGAATGTAGTTATGGGGGATGGATGTCGGTAGGACCTAACCCTGCATACCAACGCACTGGAACGGTAATGCATGAATCCAATCATGGTGTGGGAGTAGGTCAACACGGACGTTGGTGGTATGAAGAACTCAAGGCATCTACCAAGTGGCAGGGTTTGTATCCCACCAAAATGCCTAAAATCCAGTCCGGTGTATGGTGGCAAGGTGACTTGGCCAACCTTATTGTGGAGTTTTTGACCAACGGACAGGATTTGTGTAACGGTGATGGCATGCACATGGGGCCTTTCGGCATCAACGGAGCCGGTGCGGACAATGGCACGCGTTTGCTTTATATCGCCAATGCCTTGCAGACGTTTGGACTGGGGGTAGACGGCTTGCCTCCTTCCGGTGGTTCGCCCACTCCTTATTATATATTCGAGAGCGAGGATGATGTCAAATACTATATCACGAACGAAGATGAGGCTTACGGACGCGGAACGGCTTACCTGACAGAGAATGCGGACGGCACGTTGGCTTATCGTGCTGTTTCTACGGACGAATTGGTTGGTGACGATGCCTACGCCTGGTATCTTGTATTCCAACCCCAGACATGCTATTACCTGTTGCGCAATGCCAAGTCGGGTAAGTATTTTACTTTCAAAAGCGGTACCATCAAGACCGCCGAAGTGGCCGAACCCGGAGAGAATGAAAGTTTCCACCTGATGAGAGGCCGTGTTCCGGTTATTTTGGGAGCGGGTGAACATTCCATTAATACCAAGGGGTATTGGATATGCGAAGGCAAGCGTAGGATTGAGACTCCTCCGGCATTGCAGGCCGAGGCAGACGGAGAGATAAAGACGGCTTCTTCGCAGGATTTCAGTAATGCGGCAGCCAACCAACGTTGGGTCATCCTCACGGCCGACCAGTTGCGTTTGGTGGACGAAGGTAAAGTGGCTTTGAACCGTGAGAAGCTGCGCTGTTATGTGGCCGGTGCCAAGGAGATGATGGACGTTCCGCATCATGATGCCACAGACGATGCTTCCGGTAGCTTCACGGCCTTGACCCAAAAGATGGAAGCGGCAGTGGACAAGCTTACAACCGTGGAAGAACTGGATGGTGCCATCCGCGAGATGTACACGGGCATCACTTCGTTCATGACGAACACGGTGCTTGACAACCTGTCGGCCTACGACCTCTCTTTCCTGATTGACAATGCCGGTATGGAAAGCCTCGATGGTTGGGAATGCGCCCAAGCCGACGTGCTTCTTTTCACGAACGGGCTGTGCAATACTTCTTCGACGTTCGACATGTATCAGACGTTGAAACAAATGCCCAAAGGGGTGTATCGTGTCGGGGTACAGGGATTTGAACGTCCGGGCGCCTATTCCCAAGTCGGTAAGGATTATGTTTCCGGCATTGACAACGTGGCCGCAGCTGTTTATTTATATAACAAGTCTTCCCAGATTAACAATATCATGGCAGGAGGACAAGAGAAAAAGTTGGGAACGGCTTCCCAGGTCTTGACGCAGGACTTGTATATTCCTAATAATGTGGCCGCAGCTGTCGATTATATGGAGGAACATCTTTACGACAATACGCTTGTGGTGGAAATCAAGAGAGATGCACAAGACATTAAAGTGGGACTGAAAAACACCAAGGTGGTTCCTTCCGACTGGATTGTGTTCGATAATTTTAGCCTTTTCTATTACGGAAGTAACGTGACCGAAGATGATGTGACCGGCATCAATGATGTGGAGGCAGACACGGTGGTTGAAGGAAGGCAAGGAACCTATGACCTTTCGGGGCGTGCCATTTCGAATCCTACCCGTCCGGGAATTTACATTGTAAATGGTAAGAAGGTTGTGGTACATTGACGAGGGTGACAAGTACAAATATTCCGGGGATGCCAAGAACGGCATCCCCGGTTTTTAGTATTGGCAAAAATGGATGCTTCTTATGGGGCTTTTTCTATTTCCATGGCCGCCCCGCCGGAAGCTTGCAATTCGAGTTTGAGGGACTGGCCGCCTTTGATGGTCTTTTGCCTGGTGGCAACCTTGGTACGTGTGTCCAAATCAGGGTCATCCTCGTAAAGTGTCACCACATACTTCTTTCCCCGTTGCAGGAACTCCGTGGGTAACGAGAGTGTCCGTGCGTCCATACCGTTCATGACTCCCACAAACCATTTTTGTCCGCTGCGCCGTGCGATGGCTACGTACTCACCGATTTGCCCGTCTATCGGGTAGGTCTCGTCCCATGTGGTCGGTACGTGTTTCCAGAAGTCCAGTTCCTTTTCGCCTCGGTAGAGTTGGGGCGTGTCGTACCAATAGAGGAAAGTGATGGGACTGTAATACACTACAGGCATGGCCAATTGGTGGCCGTGTGTGGCTTTTACCCGGTTGTTGAAGTAACAAGGCGTGTAGTCTGCCGGTCCGGCAAGGAAACGCGTGAAGGGCAAGGTGGTATTGTGCCGTGCGTCGGGCATGGTTTCGTTACCGGCTATGCCTTCCTGTGTCATCAGGTGGGGCAGGGTGCGGCTCAATCCCGTGGGGCGGTACTCGTCATGTATGTCCACCATGATGCCATAATCCGCGCATTTGCGTACGGCGTTATGCAACCAGATGGTCCAGAATTGGTTGCCCACTTGCACGAAACCGAACTTGATGCCTTTGATGCCCCATTTTTTATAAAGGGGAAGTATGTCATCTAATTGTTGGATTAGGGCGCGTTGGTTCACGTAAACCCATACTCCGATGCCTTTTGTCGCGGCATAGTCGCAAAGTGCTTTGAAATCCAGATCCTTACCTTCGGCCACTTTTGTGGCATCACTGTTCATGAACATCTCCGGCCCATACCATCCGGCATCCAACTCTATGTATTGCAGGCCTCGTTCGGCTGCGAAATCCACAGCCGCCAGCGCGTCTTTTTGTTTTAACCCACAGCGGAATGCCTTGCCGGGTTTAATCCACGAAAGGTCTCCTTGCAGCGCGCAGGGATCGTTCAGGTTCAGGTAGATATGGTTGTGGGCAATCAAATCTACGGGGCGTTCTGCTGCCATGATGACGCGCCAAGGCGTATCGTAGGGCGAGATGACATCCGCGCAGTCATACATGTTGGCCGTGACGGTATTCGGCCGGGAAGGGGAAAGTCCGAACTTGGTACGCACATAATCGCGCATGCGGGCTTCGCCCAAGGACACGGTCAATCCGTCCGGCAGCTTCATGGTCAAGGGGCGTTCGCTTTCTCCGTCCCATCCCTTTAGCGGCAGCAATGTGATGGGAGCCTGTGCCCACGGTTCATAGTAGGCCATGGTGCCTTCGGGCATGGCAAATTCGGTCAGTTCCTTGGTGATATGCAGGAACAGCCCGTTGGTGGTAACAGGGAAGTGGTAGCGGAAAGCCACACCTTCGTTGTAAGCCCTCACCTCCACGTTCATGAAATAAGTACGGGAACGGTCATACCCGTCCGGTGCTTTTTCCGAAGGGGCTTCTCCTTTCCTGAACTTGACACACAGGCTGCGGTAATGGTCAGGGATTTCTGCCCGTTCACCATATAAAGGTTTCCATGCCTCTTTGTGTTCGGCAGAATCCACCCCGATAAAAGTCAGGTTGTCGCCCCACTGCTTGCAATGGTCGTTAGGAATGCCTAATGCGCTTTCCAGTAATTTGTTTTCTATGTCTACTCCCAGACCTGATTTCCCTATAATCTTTTTTCCCTTATATGATAAGGTGTAAGACAGCCGGGTTGCACCGTCCGAATCCTCTTGCGTAAAGGTGAACTCGTAATTGCGGTCGGGCGACCATAGTTTATAAGTGTGTGGCGAGGCCCATCCCGAGGTGGCCAACCACAACATGCACAAAGAAATGAATTGTTTTTTCATTGATGGTAAAATTTGATTTTTAAAACCTTGTTCATATCCTAATACGATTGGGAAAGGCAATTCACTTACGCCAAACTGATTTTTTTTCTTTTCGAGTCAGTATTTTGCGGTTTTCAATCGTATTAGGATATAGAAGCGTTTAATGATTTAGATATAAGATGAAAAAGTTTTTTGTTTGTGTGGGAGGACTTTTCCTCTCCTTTTCGCTGTATGCGCAGCAAGTCAAGCATCCGGCCTTGCTGTTTACAAAGGCGAGGGTGGAAGCGGCCAAGTCGAGGATGGAGTCGGATACCTGCATGGCCCGTTGTTGGGAGGACATCCGCAAGGTGGCCGACGGGGCTTTGAAAGGAAATAATTTCCGGAGAGCGGATTACCTCTCTTTGGCTTACCTGATGACAGGCGACCGACGTTATGCCGACCGTTTGAAGTCCATTTTGCAATCGTTGACGAGTGCCAAGACATGGGGAAGCGAGGAAATGCTGTCGCGGAAGCCCGTATGGCGGTCCGATTTGGGACTTTCCCACAAATGCCTGATGTCCGCCCTGGCGTACGATGCCATCTACGAGACCTTGTCCGGAAAAGAACGGAAGGATTTGGCTGAAAAGTTGCTCCGTCTCGGGTTGGAACCGGCTTTGGGCGACTGGGTATTGGAACCCACGCGTATCCATACCCTCAATTCCATGGGACATAACTGGTGGACCTCTTGCGTGTACAATGCGGGCATGTTGGCTTTGGCGTTGCAGAACGAGCTGCCTCAGGCCCGCGAGTGGGCGGCAACCTTGAATGAGGTCATGCCCGAATGGTTCGGTTTTGCCGGGGACGTGTTGCAAAACAAGATGAAGACGTTCGACGAGGCCGGAGGCATGTACGAAAGCCTCAACTATGCCAACTTCGGCATACAGGAAGCTTTGCAGTACAGGATAGCCTGGCAGAACGCGTATCCCGGCCAGAAGGCTTCTCCCATACCGCAATTGGAAAAGCTGCCCGATTATTTCCTGCAAGTTTGTTATCCGCGTACGGGCATCCTTTACGACATCAATTTCGGTGACAGTCATAAGAATGTGACGGCAGAGTCGAGCATGATGCTCTTGTATGCCTTGGGGATACAGCGTCCGGACATGCTGTGGTACTTCAACCAGATACAGGACGGGCAACATCGTGACGGTTATTTCCGCAACCGCCCCATGGGATTCCTGTACATGCCGGACGTACGGAAGGCTCCCGAAACACCGGATTTGCCGACTTCATGGCTGCTGAAAGATTTCGGATGGGCCATGGTGCGCGATTCATGGAAAAAGGATGCCACGATGTTGGCCGTCAAGAGTGGGCATACCTGGAACCACTCGCATGCTGATGCCAATTCGCTCATACTTTTCCATAAAGGCGTGGACATCCTCAAGGATGCCGGGAATTGCAGCTATCCCAATCCGGAATACCGGGGATATTTCTTCCAAAGCGATGCGCACAACGTGGTGCTTTTCAATGGAGAAGGGCAGTCACGGGAACAGCAATATGAAGGCTCTTACTTGCGCGGTAGCTTGCACCATCTGATGGATAACGGGCAGATGAAATATGTGTTGGCCAACGGTACGGGGCCGATGGCGGACAAGTTCAGCCGGAATTTCCGCCATTTCCTCTGGATGGATAAAGTCATTTACGTGATAGACGACATCAAGGCACATCATGCCGGGCACTTCGAATGGTTGTGGCATTATAGTGGAAAAGCCGTGAAACGGGGACCGGACTTGACCGTCACGTCGGATAGTGCGTCTGTCGTCATCCGTCCGCTTTATCCCCGTCTACTGGCCTTGTCCGATTTCGTACATGACTATCCAGAAGATTTGTATTGGGAAGTGAAGACCGGACCGACGGAAGACTTGAAAGACAAAGAGGAGTATTATTCATTCCATTTGCCCGGTGAGCATAAACGCATCAAAGGGATGACCGCCATCATCCTGAAAGACCGTCCCGGAGACAAAGACCTGCCTTATATGGAGAAACGCGAAGGCAAGGACTGGATAGGGCTGCGGGTGCGTCGCGGAGGCAAAGTGACCGACATGTATATCAACCAGTTGGCCGACGGCAGGCTGATGCACAATAATTCATGGATTGAGGCCGACGGGTGGACCACGGATGCCTATATGTTCACCGTGACGTATGACGAAGGGGCAGACCCGTCTACGGCCGGGGACATCTTCGTTTGCTATGGCAGTGCCTTGCGCCGGGGCGGCGTTTCTTATTATTCTTCCTTGTCGAAGCTGTTCGTGATGCAGCATGCCGAAGGCAAGGATTTGGATGTGCACGTACAAGGACAGCCCTATGTGCGGGCTGTTTTCCATGCAGCTTCGCGTCCTTCATCCTTGCGGGTGAACGGACGTGCAGAAAAGGTGGTCTATGAGGATGGAAATGTGATATTGAAGAAACAAGTTGAACCATAAATAACATAGATGGATGAAGCAAAGAAGATGGTTGTGCGGTTTGTTGTGTGCCTGTGCCACTGTGGCTTACGCCCAATCCGTTTATCCCGGCATATACGGGGACAAATTCAAGGAAGGGGTGAAAGTGCCGCTTGCTGCGGAGAGTTTTGAATTGCAGGACGTAAGGTTGTTGCCGGGGCGTTTCCGCGACAACATGATGCGGGACTCCGTTTGGATGGTGTCTATTGGCGTGGACCGCTTGTTGCATGGTTTCCGGACCACGGCCGGTATCTTTGCAGGGCGAGAGGGTGGTTACATGACCGTGAAGAAGTTGGGCGGGTGGGAGTCCTTGGACTGCGAGTTGCGGGGGCATACCACGGGGCATTTCCTTTCGGCCCTGTCATTGATGTATGCCGCAACGGGAAGCGAAGTGTTCAAACTGAAAGGCGACAGTCTTGTGGCCGGTTTGGCAGAGGTGCAGGTTGCCCTTGGGAACGGTTACCTGAGTGCGTATCCGGAAGAGTTGATAAACCGTAATATCCGTGCCACAAGTGTTTGGGCACCGTGGTACACTTTGCACAAGATATTCTCCGGGCTGATAGACCAATATCTTTATGCCGGTAACATGCAGGCTTTGGAGGTGGTTAGAAAGATGGGCGACTGGGCCTATGCGAAACTCAAACCCCTTTCGGAAGAGACGCGCCGCAAGATGATACGGAACGAGTTCGGAGGCATCAACGAGTCGTTTTACAACCTTTATGCCTTGACGGGCGACGAACGTTACAAATGGTTGGCCGGTTTCTTCTACCACAACGAGGTCATAGACCCATTGAAGGCGCAAAAGGACGATTTGGGCACGAAGCACACGAACACGTTCATCCCGAAAGTGTTGGCCGAGGCCCGGAATTATGAACTGACCGGCGATGCGGACAGTAAGGCCCTGAGCGAGTTTTTCTGGCATACGATGATTGACCGTCACACGTTTGCGCCGGGTTGCAGCAGCGACAAGGAACATTATTTCCCCACGGACAAGTTCACCGCGCATATCAGCGGTTATACAGGCGAGACCTGTTGCACATACAACATGCTGAAACTGAGCCGCCACTTGTTTTGTTGGGATGCCTCGCCCGAGGTGGCCGATTATTACGAACGTGCCTTGTACAACCACATACTCGGCCAACAAGATCCTGCGTCGGGGATGGTGGCCTATTTCTTTCCTTTGCAGACGGGTACGCACCGGGTGTACAGTACGCCCGAGAATTCGTTTTGGTGCTGTGTGGGCAGCGGGTTCGAGAACCACGCCAAGTATGCCGAAGCCATTTATTATCATGACCGGGACGGCATCTTCGTGAATCTGTTTATCCCTTCCGAAGTGAAATGGCAGGAAAAGGGACTGGTCTTGCGGCAGGATACCCGTTTCCCCGAAGAGGGCAAGGTGACGTTCACGGTCGGGTTGGACGAGCCGAAGCAGTTGACGGTAAGGCTCCGCTATCCGTCATGGAGCAGTGAGGTCTGCGTGAAAGTCAACGGCAAGAAGGTGAAAGTGCGGCAAAAGCCCGGCTCGTATATCCTTCTGTCGCGCCGTTGGAGGGATGGCGACCGTATAGAAGCGGATTATGCCATGGGGCTGCGTCTGGAGCGTACACCGGACGGGACGGAGCGTGGGGCTTTGCTTTACGGGCCGGTGGTACTGGCCGGTGAATTGGGGACGGAAGGCATGCAAGCTCCTGCACCGTATTCCGATCCGGCGAAGTACAATGATTATTATTCGTACGACTATCATATTCCCGAAGGGCTGCCCTGTGCGTTGCGTTGGGACGAGAAGCATCCCGGCAACGTGTTGCAACGCAAGGGAAAGGCTTTGGCGTTCGTCACGCCCGACGGCGTGGAGGTCAAGCCCTTGTACGATATCCATCGCCAACGTTACGTGGTATATTGGAATTTGCGCTGACACCTATCTCTCGTGTCAGGACTGTGCCGATGAAAACAGAAAGCCATTCTTGCCGCGCCGGGGGCAGGAATGGCTTTCGTCTTGTTTTATTTCTTGATCGTGTAGGAGACCGACTGTCCGGCTTTTACTTTCACCTTGTCTTTCCATTTGAGGAAAGCGTTGTCGCCCAAAGGTTTCTTCGCTGATGCGCCGTCTTCGGCCACGAGGGTGACTTCCGCATCGTATGCCGTGGGGTTGGTGAGGCGGAGAACAAGCCGTTTGGTGTCGTTTTTTACCGCTTGTGCCTCCACGTGGTCGAACACGTAGAACCGGCCGAGGTCGGTGCGGACATATATGCCCGGTATTTCCAAAGCCATCAATGCCCCGTTCGTCTCGTTCCATCCCGTTTCCCATCCGTCGGCCCGCGAACCGCGCCGGTCGGAATCGCAATATGTGAGGCGTTCCGTGATTTTTCCGTTGGGTTGGATGCCCTCGGCATGCGCATGGATGATGTCGCGCAGGAGTTCGGCATACAACGTGTCGCCCGTGGCGCGGTAGAGTTTGAACAGCGCGTCGCCCGACTGTGTGCAGAATCCCGGTGCGCCATGTTTGTTTTGTGTGCTGGCCCATACGGCACCTGTCAGGTTGGCTCCCAACTGGGCCAATGGCGTGTCGTCGGGCAGACGGTAGTCGAACGAGACGGTCCACGAGGCACATAAATGAGCCAGGTCTTGGGCTTGTTGCAGGTAATCGGCTTTTCCGGTCTTTTCGTATAGGGTCGTCAAGGAGGTCATCAGGGCGGCGGCGGTTTCGGAATCGGAGTTCTGCAGGATATCCCCGCATCCGCCCGAAGTGAAGCCTACAATGGAAAACTGGCGGTAGAAGTCGGATGCAGCCTGTTCGGCCACTTCCAAGTACTCCGGACGGCTGAAGTATTCTGCAGCCAGAGCCAGGCCGCCCACGGCCATTGCCCCGCTCGTGGTGTTGAACACGGCCACTTTTCCTGTTTCCACGTGCAGGTAGTTCCCCCACGTGCCTTCTTCCTTCCACGTGCGTACGAATGCGTCGGCCAGTTTGCGCACGGCATCTTCCCACTCGGGCCGGATACGGTCGCTTTTGCCCATCCGCTTCATCAGGTCGAATTGTTTCACCATCCAATAGAGCACGTCGGCATTGCGGCGCGTCACAGCCACGCCCGGCACGACGGCGGCGGCATCGCGGTTGAGCACCGTGCCGTCTGGTTGCAGGATGTCATAGTAATAACCACTTTCCCCTTTGGCACGGGGCAGGGCGAAGTCGAACGTGCGGGCCACGCGGCGCAGGTGTTCGTCGTCGCCGATGGCAAGCATGGGATAGGTGTTGATGAGTCCGCCAATCCATCCGTACGACATCCAGTCGGCCGTTTCGGGGCGGTAGAACTCCACACTGTCTTTTTGGTAATAGCGTGCGTCGATGTTCCGGTCCATGATGGACAACACTTCGCTCATCGGCACGAGGTGGCGTGGGGCGGCGCATCGGATATGGCGTTTGCGGTCGTGCATGAAGTGGCCGAGCAGTTGCGGCACGTCGTGGCAGGGATAGCTGAGGCGGGTCACGCGGATGGTGATTTCGTCTCCCTTGCGAATCGCGAGGCCGCGGTCCGGACTGGGGCTGAAGCCGATGAACTCCGGCTTTTTCTCCCTCACGCCGGGCGCACTGATGACGAACGAGGCCATGCTGCGGTCCGGAGCCTCTTCCACTATCAGCGCGTGGTCTATGATTTGTCCGTCCCGTTCGATTCCCTGGTCGGTCAGGAGGAGAACACCTTCTTGCTTTTGCCGGTCGAGGAATGCGATGACCGGAGTGGCGGCGTTGCATACGCTCACCTCCAAACGGGAGGGGCTGCCGAAATCAGGCGAAAGCTGCGGGATGGGGTTGGAGGTCAGGGCCAGGTCCGGACGGTCATAATCCGACGGGTCGAGCCCCGTGGCGTAATTGCGGTTCACGATGCGTTGGCGGTTGCCGTTGTAGACGGAAGCCGGAATCATCACGTAATTGTCGCTCGTCCAACGGTAGCGGTCGAAAGCCACGGCCACACCGGATTCGGGCATGTCTTTTAAAGCCTTGAAGCGGAACGTGAACAGTTCGCCGTCCTGCACCTTTTGTTTTTCCGTGCGGACTTCCCATTCGGGGTTTCTGCCGTCTATGGGCGTGCGGCTAACTAACCGTTCTTTGTCGTAACGGCATCCCAATAATCGGATTTCGCGGTTTTCCTCCGGCGTTGCCGGAAGCCATTTCTGTGCTTGCAGGCACAACGGGCATAGCAAGAGGTATCCCGTTAAAAGTTTCTGTTTGATCATCATCGGATGGATTTGAAATGAGAATCGTGTTTTCGGTCGCAAATTTATCATATTTCCTCTCTCCCTCCAAAAAATCTGAAAGATAGTTTTGCCTGTATGGAATGGCTTCACTTGGGGGTATAGTGCTGACAAAATGTCAACCAAAGCACTTTTGATAGAGCTGTTAAATGCCATAAATAGAAACGAAATGTTAATAGGACACCGGATGAAATGTTCCTATGCCGCATTTCTTTCATTTTTTTACGCTTTTTTGCTTGCCGCTTTCAGCCAAATGATTTTTCATTCGGCTGAAAGCGATATTTTTTTCTGCGCAGAAAAAAATAAAAACCTCCGCAAATGGGTCGGAAACAAAGAAGATTCCGTGGTGGAAGCATCATGGAAAAGCTCTTTTTCGAGCTATTTCACGACGATGGGCGTACAAGGAACTAATGACAAGATGTAAGGTGAATGTGGGTAAAAGATGACCGCTTAGCCGTAAATGTCCGCAGGATTTGGGCTTTGCCGTGAGGCCGAGTCGGTATGAATCCCGAGTGAGTGTCTTTCTGTTCCGGTGTCATCGTGCGAGAATGCATCGTGGGGAGCTGTTTGTCTTTTAGGAGGGAAATGGCGCATTCTCGCATGTGTGTCTTTTGCATTTTGACATTTTGTTTTTATGTGGCTTTTCGTTCAAAATGGGGTGCCGTTTCGTTCAATTTCATGAATACGTTTTCGGGCAGGAGTGGTATGGCTTATCTTTGTAAGTAGTGGAAGCCTTCCGGATTTTAACGAGTGGCATGGCTTGGGCTTTTTGTGGTGTAGCAAATGTTTTTGAATATGTTACATCGCATGTAATTCGAATTGTTTTTTAGGCTCGTTTGTGGGTGAAAACTATATATTTGCAACGTTTACGGAATATAAACTTTAAGGAAAACCGGAAAAACATGAATGAATCAAATCAAACATTTGCAGGAATGACCCGTTATCGTTGGGTCGTGTGTTCCATGTTGTTTCTGGCTACGGCCATCAACTACATGGACCGTCAGGTTTTATCGCTGACGTGGAAGGATTTTATTGCGCCTGAATTCGGGTGGAACGACACGGACTATGGGCTTATCACGGGGTGTTTCTCCATTGTGTACGCCATAGCCATGTTGGTCGTCGGCAAGTTTATCGACAAGGTAGGTGCGCGGCGCGGTTATTTGTGGGCCATAGGGCTGTGGTCGGCCGGGGCGTGCCTCCATGCCTTTTGCGGGATTGCCACTAACGGGCTGTTGGGTGGCGAGTGGCTGACGGATTTCGCGGGGGCGCGGCAGAACCTGGCTACGTTGCAGACGGTGGGGGACGGTGTGTGGACCGTGGCCACTGTCAGCGTCTGGCTTTTTTTGGCAGCCCGCTGCGTGTTGGCCATTGGCGAATCCGGAAATTTTCCGGCAGCCATCAAGATTACGGCAGAATATTTTCCGAAAAAGGACCGTGGGTTCGCTACCAGTGTGTTCAACAGCGGGGCACAGATTGGTGCCTTGCTTGCTCCTTTCGTCATACCTTTGCTGGCCCGTTGTTGGGGTTGGGAGATGTCCTTCCTCTTGGTGGGTGCCGTGGGCTTCGTCTGGATGGGCGTTTGGGTGTATGTGTATGATGCGCCGCAGAAAAGCAAGCGTGTCAATGCTGCGGAACTGGCCTACATTGAGCAGGATTCCGCCGCCGATGCTCCTTTAGTCGAAGGTACGGATGAGGCTCGTCCGACGAGGGGTATCAGCATTTGGAAGTGCCTGACTTATCGCCAGACATGGGCTGTCGTGGCCGGACGTTTCCTGCCCGATGGCGTGTGGTGGTTCTTCCTCTTTTGGGCACCGGCTTACGTGCATGATGTCTACGGATACAGTTCGGACTCCACGACGGGCATGTTACTCATTTTCACCCTCTATCTGATTTCGATGCTTTCCATCGTGGGGGGCTATTTGCCCACATGGTTCGTGGGGCACAAGGGTATGAACCCTTATGCCGGACGCATGCGCGCCATGCTTATTTATGCCTTCTTTCCCCTTATCGGCTTGGTGGCCCAGCCTTTGGGGAGTTGGTCGTATTGGTTTCCCATCGTGATAATCGGCATCATCGGGGCGGCGCATCAGAGTTGGAGCGCGAATGTCTATTCCGTGGTGGGCGACATGTTTCCCAAATCCGCCGTGGCCACAGTGACGGGTATTGGTGGTATGTCGGGCGGTATCGGTTGTTTGCTGTTCAACATGTGTTCCGGTATGTTGTTTACCTATTCCAAGGAAACGCAGATGGAGTTTTTAGGCTTCCGGGGTATCGAAGCCGGTTATATGATAGTATTTATGGTGGCGTCGTTAGGGTATCTGTTGAGTTGGGTCATCATCAAACTCTTGGTGCCGCGCTACCAGTTGATTAAAGAATAGGAGACAAGAAACATGAAACCATTTATGGACAAGGATTTCCTGCTCGGGACGGATACCGCGCGGGAGCTTTATCACGGGCATGCCGAACGCTTGCCTGTCATTGATTACCATTGCCATCTCGACCCACGGATGGTGGCGGAGGACTACCGCTTCCGTTCCATTACGGAATTGTGGTTGGGGGGCGACCATTACAAGTGGCGTGCCATGCGCACTAACGGGGTGGACGAACGTTACATTACGGGCGATGCTTCCGATTGGGAAAAGTTTGAAAAATGGGCGGAGACAGTACCCTATACCTTGCGCAACCCGTTGTACCACTGGACGCATCTGGAACTGCGCACGGCTTTCGGCATCGACAAATTGTTGAACCCCTCAACGGCTCGCGAGATTTACGAAGAATGCAACGAGAAACTGGCACAACCTGGGTTTTCCGCACGTGGGCTGATGCGGCATTACCATGTGGAAACAGTATGCACCACCGATGACCCGGTGGACAGTTTGGAATACCATATCGCCGCGAAAGCGAGCGGTTTTGAGATCCGGATGCTCCCGACGTGGCGACCGGACAAAGCGATGGCCGTGGAGAGTCCCTCGTCATTCCGCGACTATGTGGGGCGGTTGGAGCAAGTTTCCGGGCAGTCCATTTCCTGTTATGCCGATTTTGTCGGAGCATTGGAAGCACGTCATGACTTCTTTGCCGCACAAGGCTGCCGTCTTTCAGACCACGGGCTGTCGGAATTCTATGCAGAAGATTATGTGGAAAACGACATTAAGCGGTTGTTTGACAAGGTATATGGCGGTACGCCTTTGGACGGTGCGGAATGTGCCCGTTTCAAGTCGGCCATGTTGGTGGAGTTTGCCCGGATGGATGCCGAAAAGGGATGGACACAACAATTCCATTACGGGACGATACGCAATGCCAACAGTCGGATGATGCGTCTCGTGGGGCCGGATACGGGTTTCGATTCCATCGGCGAGTTCAACACCGCCCTCTCCATGGCACGGTTCCTTGACCGCTTGGACAGCCGTGGCATCCTCCCCCAAACCATCCTCTACAACCTGAACCCGGCGGCCAACGAGATGGTGGCCACGATGATTGGTAATTTCCAGGACGGGAGCGTGCCGGGCAAGATACAGTTCGGTTCGGGATGGTGGTTCAACGACCAGAAGGACGGGATGGAGCGGCAGATGAACGCCCTTTCCGTGCTCGGCCTGTTGAGCCGTTTTGTAGGGATGCTGACCGACTCGCGGTCGTTCCTTTCCTACCCGCGCCATGAATACTTCCGCCGTACGCTCTGTAACCTTTTGGGGCGTGACGTGGAGAAGGGCGAGATGCCCGTAGGCGAAATGCCGCGCATCCGGCAGATGGTGGAAGACATCTGCTATTACAATGCCAAAAACTATTTTAGGTTCTAAAGAAAAGAAGATATGGAAAAAACTTGGAGATGGTTCGGGAAGAAAGACAAAATCACGTTGTCCATGTTGCGCCAGATTGGCGTGGAAGGCATCGTGACGGCTTTGCATGACATCCCGAACGGGGAAATCTGGCCTTACGAGGCAGTGGCGGAAATGCGGGACTATGTCGTAGCGGCCGGTCTGCGTTGGTCGGTGGTGGAAAGCCTTCCGGTGAGTGAAAGCATTAAGTATGGCGGTCTTGACCGTGACCGCCTGATAGAGAACTATATCGTGAGCTTGGCCAATCTGGGCAAGGCCGGTATCAAGACGGTGTGCTACAACTTCATGCCCGTGCTCGACTGGGCGCGTACCGACTTGGAACATCCGAATGCGGACGGCACGTCGTCGCTTTATTTCGACCGTGCGGATTTCGCCTATTTCGATTGTTGCATCCTGAAGCGAGAAGGGGCGGAAACCGATTACGGGGCAGACATCATGGAACAGGTGGAACGGAAGAAAGCTGTGATGACACCGGAGGATGACCATAAACTGGTGGAAAACATCATCATCAAGACGCAGGGGTTCGTGAACGGCAATATCAAGGAAGACGATGAGAAGCCGGTGGAAATCTTCCGCGAGCTGCTCGGCCTGTATAAAGGTATAGACCGTGATGCCTTGCGCGAGAACATGCGTTATTTCCTCTCCGCTGTCATGCCGGTATGCGAGCAATACGGGGTGGACATGTGCGTGCATCCCGACGATCCTCCCTTGCAGATACTGGGGTTGCCACGCATCGTGACGTGCGACGAGGACATCACTTGGTTCCTGAACGCTGTGGACAACCCGCACAACGGGTTGACGTTCTGTGCCGGTTCGTTGAGTGCCGGAGCGCACAATAATGTGCCGGAACTGGCACGCAAGTATGCTTCTCGCACGAAATTCGTGCATCTGCGCAGCACGGACGTGCTGCCCGGCGGCAATTTCAAGGAAGCTTCCCATCTGGCCGGACGTGCGGGCATCATTGATTTGGTACGCACGTTCCAAAAGGAGAATCCTTCCTTGCCGATGAGGGTAGACCATGCTCCTCTGATGTTGGGCGACGAGAAGATGGGGTACAATGCCGGTTACTCTTTCCACGGGCGCATGTTGGCCCTTGGGCAGATGGAAGGGGTTATGGCAGTAGTGAACCGTGAGATAGCGGAAGGAAAAATTTGAAAATGGATAAAGGTTAAAAATAAACGGACATGAAGAATTTATTTGATATTCAAGGACAAGTGGTGGTCGTTACCGGCGGTACGGGTGTGCTAGGCCGGGAAATCGGGGAGTACCTTGCCCTGCAAGGTGCCAAGGTGGTACTGATGGGGCGTAATGAAGAGACCGGCAAACAGATAGCGGATGATATTTGCGGAAAAGGCGGCGAGGTGATGTTTCTGAAAACGGATGTGATGAATCCGGTCGTAGTGGAGCAGAACCTGCAAGACGTGTTGTCGGCCTACGGCAAGGTGGATGCCTTGCTCAATGCGGCGGGCGGCAACATGCCGGGTGCCACCATTGCGCCGACCGGGACATTCTTCGACCTCAAGGTGGAAGAGTTCGAACGGGTGTTGAATGTAAACCTTACGGGAACGGTCATCCCCACGCAGATATTCCTCCGCCCGATGGTGGAGGCAGGAAAGGGCGCGATTGTCAATTTCAGTTCCATGGCGGCTTTCCGTCCCATGACCCGCGTGTGCGGTTATGCGGCAGCCAAAGCGGGCATTTCCAACTTCACGGCCTTCTTGGCCAATGAAGTAGCCACGAAATTCACTTCCGGCATCCGTGTGAACGCCATCGCGCCGGGCTTCTTCCTGACGAACCAGAACCGTGCGCTGCTTACCAACCCCGACGGTAGCCTGACACCGCGCGGCGAGGATGTCATCCGCCAGACACCGTTCAAACGTTTCGGCCGTCCCGAAGAGCTTTGCGGCACGATACACTATCTCATCAGCGATGCCTCGGCCTTCGTTACCGGGACGGTGGCCGTGGTGGATGGGGGCTTCAATGCCTTTGCCATGTGACGGTTCTTCTTCCGATTCGCCCTGCTTGGAGACAGGGCGGATTGGAAGGGGTTGTGCCATCAATACTTGTGGTTAGGAGGAACTGCTGTGAGGAAGGGGAATGCCACAACCTTGCGTATAAGTTGATTGTTAATTAAATAATACAGTATTATGAGAAAAATTATGTTTCTCGCGTCTGTGGTGTGTTGGATTGCTTGCAGTGATACAGAAGACGAGGATAAGGAAACAATGTGTCCTGATAGTGAGGACATAAATAAGATTGAGATAGTGAAGGAAATGTTGTCAGCTACAGATTCTTCTTTCTTCGCTTCTTTATTACCTTTATTGGAACGGAATCGAGTGATACGCCTTGACAGCCGTGACGATTTGTCTGTGTGGTTACCGGACACGTTGCCAGTGCCTGAGGATTTGGATTTCGAACGGTATACTTATTTGTTGGGGAGCGCGGAACTTCATATTATGTGAAACGTGACACGTTGGTGGAAGTTGGTGGGTGCTTCGAATACTTATTTGACTACTTTTATTCCCCTGCCGATACTTCTTCCGTCCGTTTGATTTGTGGGAAATATGCCAAACTTCCGGCATCGTGCGGTGTGTCGCTTTCGGTGAGGAGCGAACGTGGTTTGGGATTGATATACACTACGAATGTTTTAAAGAGTGGTTTGTCGACTCCCGAACTTGATATGGAAGACAAGGAATTTGCTTTGATACGTATGATACCGGATTTCTTAAAGTATGTGACGTGGCCTGAAGCTTGGGACTATACATTCTTTTATACGGTGGATTACAGCCGTTATTCTGTGATACTTTGGAAATACACTGTAGAAAGTGGTGTGGGGGTGAAAGGTTTTAAAGTGGAACTTGTTCCCTTGTCGCCAACCGTGTACCGTTATGAGGTCACACACGAGTTCTATCCGTCTTTGATTGGTGAGAAAACTACTGCTTATATGGCTTCCGTCATAGACAAGGTTCCTGATAGTGTCACGATAGACTATGTTTTTAATGAAATAAAACCGTGGTGAATTGTAATGGGTATGCGTACTTCAGTTGGTGGCAGTCACCATGGGCCGTAGAATAGCGAGTGGACATCGTGGAATTTATCTGCAATGAGTTGGCCGTTGGTGTAGAGATGTGTCGCACCGTTACAGTGTACAATGTCAAACAAGTGTCCGCTGCATTCATTCGGGATGTCAACGGTATTTCATTACCCGCTTTTTTATCTTGTAATGTAGAATTGCAGAAACGCTTGTGGCAAATATATGGATAATTTTTGGCCATGCAAAAGAACCCTCCACAAAAGATGTCTCTATGAAAGACAAATCCGCGTGGAGGGTGCTAAAAGAAGTGTGTGGAATATTTACTTGCTATTTTTCATTAAGGCATGGATGCGTCTGGCTTCAGCTTCGGGATAATAATAAACTTCCGTGGCCGGATGGAAAATATAGTTTTCGTATTTCAATAACTGTAACCGGGCAAACTTCTTATCTTCCGACATGAGGATATCCAGTCTGACTGTAGTATTGTCCACCGGAGCTACAGGAATGCATTCGGGAACCCCATTAGCTTCAATGACATGTTGCAATGTATCAAAATGTTCCGGAGAATAGTATAGATGGTATTCTTTAATTGTACTGCCGGTAGGAGCATATACGGTTCTGGAGGCATGGCTCAAAATCCGTATCATGCCATAAATGGCCATACTTCCTCCACACGCCATGAAAACGAGCGAAAGGATATTGCTGTCTGTAGTGTGCATCGTAAGGGTAAGCGATACCATGAAAACGCCTATTGTTATAAGTATGCCGGATGAGACTGCGTTACGTGAGTTGAATCTTTTTTGGATATCCTGTTCGTTAGGATGTTGGGCTATAGCTTGATTTTCCATATCTTTTTAATTATAAAATAAAACATAATGAGATAATACACTATTATTCCGGCAAAATGAACCTTTGCCAGTCTGTCTATAAATCGGATAAGGAAATCTCGCTAAATGAGTAGGCGGCATAAAGCGAATACATAGTATTCGCATGAAGGTTGGCAGTAGAATGGGGCTGCCGTTTCGAATTGTTTGCCATTGGTGCTCATTCCGCATAGTGCAGATAATCGTTTTTGGGTGCGGAATGGCAGGTATTGCAAAGTCTGTAAATGGAAATTTTGCAGAGAACGTGTAGGTTGGGCTGTCAATACCCGTGCCCATACGATTTCCGGTGAAATTTCCCCATCGAATAAGACTTGTGGCTTTACCGTGTGTAACTCTTGCTGTTTGTGTACATTTTCGGCATATACTTTTTTACTTTCCGAGTGTTGTTCACGGAAAGCGTTCGTATTGGCAGAAATTAGAAATGTAATGGCTGCAAATAGGAATGACAGTATGATTTTTTGAAAATGCTTCATTAATAGTACAAAGATACGCACTCTTTTGTCTTTTGAACAAAAGAGTGGAATCCTTTTAACTTAATTTATGTAGCTGTTGGAGTATAAACGCCTCTGTTTATATCCACATCCTGATGCGCCGCATGGCTTCGATGCAGTCTTCGCGCTCGCCGAAAGCCGTGAGGCGGAGGTAGCCTTCGCCGTTGGGGCCGAAGCCTACGCCCGGTGTGCCGACTACGTTTACTTCGTATAGCAGTTGCTCGAAAAAACGCCAGGAACCCGTGTTATCGGGTGTTTTCAGCCAAATGTAGGGCGCGTTGACTCCGCCATAGACCTTGAATCCGGCAGATTGCAGGCCTTCGCGCATGATGTGTGCGTTTTCCATATAATAGTCGATGGTGGCTTTCACTTGCGCCTTGCCTTCTGCCGTATAGATGGCTTCCGCTCCGCGTTGGGTGATGTAACTCGTGCCGTTGAACTTGGTGCATTGGCGGCGATTCCAGAGTTTGTTGACGGGGACACGTTCGCCCTCCAAGGTGGCGGCTGTCAGTTCTTTGGGTACTACCGTATAACCGCAGCGCACACCTGTGAACCCTGCCGTTTTGGAAAAGCTACGGAACTCGATGGCACAACGTTTCGCACCTTTGATTTCGTAGATGGAGTGGGGAACATCGTCTTCACGGATGTAGGCTTCGTATGCGGCATCGAAGAAAATCAAGGTGTCATTGGCTAAGGCGTAATCCACCCATTTTTTCAGTTCCGTCTTAGTTAGGGTTGTGCCGGTCGGGTTGTTGGGATAACATAGGTAGATGATGTCTATGCGCCGGTCGGGAATTTGCGGGATGAAATGGTTTTCTGCCGTGCAGGGCAGGTAGGTGACATTGCTCCACTTCCCGTCTTCTCCCAATTCGCCCGATCGTCCGCACATGACATTGCTGTCTATGTAGACCGGATAGATGGGGTCGGTCACGCCCATACTGTTGTCCCAACGCAGGACCTCACCGATGTTGCCGGTGTCGCTTTTGGCACCGTCGTTGATGAAGATTTCAGTAGGGCTCAGGCTGATGCCGCGAGAAGCGAAATCATTTTTGAGGATGGCTTCAATCAGGAAATCATAGCCTTGCTCTGGTCCGTATCCATGGAATGTTTCAGCCGTGGACATTTCGTCCACGGCCTTATGCATGGCCGTGATACATGCCTGTGGCAGCGGACGGGTCACATCCCCTATACCCAGGCGGATGAGCCTTTTGCCCGGGTGGGTCACTTTGAACGTGTTTATTTTCTTGGCGATGTCCGAGAATAAATAGTTTCCCGGCAGTTTGAGGTAATGTTCGTTTACTAATGCCATAATGCTATGTTGTTTTTATCTATCCATATTTATTGTTCCGTCGAATACTTTTGTGGCAGGACCGGTCATCAGAATCCGGTCGTTTTGCGGTTCGTATTCGATGGTGAGTGTGCCTCCATCCATGATGATGTCGGTCTTGCCTTTGCCACGTCCGGTGAAAGCTGCGGCTACGGCCGTAGCGCACGCTCCTGTTCCACAGGCCTGTGTAATACCTGAGCCTCGTTCCCATACACGCATCCGGACATTCCCGTCGGGTAAGACCTGGGCGAATTCCACGTTGACGCGGTTCGGGAATAGCGGGTGATGTTCCATGGCCGGACCTTCGGAAAGCAAGTCAATAGCAGAAACGTCATGGGTGAAAATCACCAGATGCGGGTTGCCCATGTTTACGGCTGTACCTTCACGGAAAAGATAGCCGTTTCCTAAATCCACGGTACGAATGTCGCACGGAGCCCCCATGTCTACGGTTACCGAATCCACATTCTCGCCTTGTAAATGTAAATATAAGGTTTTTATTCCGGAGAGGGTTTCCAAGGCGATTTCTTTTTTATCGGTAAGTCCGTATTCATACACGTACTTGCCGACGCAGCGGCTGGCATTGCCGCACATCATGGCTTCTGAACCGTCTGCGTTGAAGATGCGCATGCTGAAATCGCCTGTTTCGGAAGGCCCTATCAGGACAAGCCCGTCGCTTCCGATGCCGGTATGTGGTTTGCTCCATTCCTTTGCCAATGCCTCGGGATGCGAGACGGGGTACTTCAGGGTATTGACGTAGATGTAGTCATTGCCAGCCCCCTGCATTTTGGTAAATTCTATTTTCATATTTTCGTTTTCCTGTATGCATCTTCATGTATTCCGTTTACGGCTCGCCCGCTCGGTTCGTTTTGTCCTTTGAACGAGGTGTCCCAAGCCAAGGCTTCGGCTGTGGAGCAGGCCACACTCGGTACGCTCGGTACGCTTCGGGCTGCGCTGTCGCTCGGGAAATATTCTTCGAAGATGCTACGGTAATAGTATTCTTCTTTGTTCATGGGCGGGTTGATGGGAAACCGTTCCGAGGCATGTGCCATCTGTTCGTCGCTGACGGCCTGTGATGTGATATCCTTCAATGTGTCAATCCAACTGTATCCCACGCCGTCGCTGAATTGTTCTTTCTGCCGCCAGACCACGCTTTCGGGTAAGAGATTGGCGAAAGCATCGCGTACGATTTTCTTTTCAATCGTCTTGCCCGGGCACATTTTGACTGCCGGGTTGAGGCGCATGGCCACGTCGAGAAATTCCTTGTCGAGGAAAGGAACGCGCCCTTCCACGCCCCATGCTGAGAGGGATTTGTTGGCTCGCAGGCAGTCGTAAAGGTACAGTTTGGAGAGCTTGCGCACCGTTTCTTCGTGAAAGGCCTGGGCATCCGGTGCTTTGTGGAAATAGAGGTAACCGCCGAACACTTCATCTGCGCCTTCACCGCTCAATACCATCTTGATGCCCATGCTCTTGATGACGCGGGCAAGCAGGTACATCGGGGTGGAGGCGCGCACGGTGGTCACGTCGTAGGTCTCGATGTAGTAGATGACATCACGCACGGCATCCAATCCCTCTTGGATGGTATAGTTGATTTCGTGGTGTACGGTACCGATGTAGTTGGCAACTTCCTTGGCCTTGGCCAAGTCCGGGGCGCCTTTCAGTCCCACGGCGAAGCTGTGGAGTTGCGGCCACCACGCCGTGGATTGCCCGTCGGTCTCGATGCGGCGTGCCGCAAACTTCCGCACTATGGCCGAAATGACGGAACTGTCCAATCCGCCGGAGAGCAGCACGCCATAGGGAACGTCGCTCATCAGTTGGCGGCGTACGGCAGCTTCCAAGGCATCACGTACGGCTTCTACTTGTATGGGATAGCTGTTTCCACAGTCCGTGACTTTAGTAGCGTTACAGGCGTCATGGGTATAATTGTCCTTCACGTTCGAGTAGTCCATCCAATCACGGGTGTACCAACGCGTCATCTTCCCTTCCTTGCCACAGTAATAATGTCCCGGCAAGAACGGCTCGTATTCGTCGCAGAAACCTTCAAGTGCTTTCAGTTCGCTGGCCAGATATAGGATGCCGTCCTTGTCATGTCCTATATATAAAGGTATGACTCCGATGGGGTCGCGGGCTATCAGGAAGTCGTCCTGTTCTTCGTCATAAAGGGCGAAGGCAAAAATTCCATTCAGGTCTTCTAAGAAATGGATGCCTTTGTCCCGGTAGAGCGCGAGGATGACCTCGCAGTCGCTGCCCGTTTGGAAGTCGTATCGTCCGGTATACTGTTCACGGATTTGGCGGTGGTTGTAGATTTCCCCGTTGACGGCCAGTATTTGTTTACGGTCGGGCGAGAAAAGAGGCTGCCCGCCGCTTTGCGGATCAACGATGGAAAGGCGTTCGTGGCATAAGATGGCTGTCTTGCCACAATAAATGCCACTCCAATCCGGCCCGCGGTGCCGGATTTTCTTAGACATGGACAAAGCCTTTTTTCGTAATTCAGGCGTTTGTTGTTTGAGGTTGAAAAGGGCTGTTATTCCACACATGGCGTTAAAGCTTTTGTTAAGTAAGCGTTGATGTCTTGGGCCGCTTTGCGTCCTCCTGCGATGCAGCGGACTACGAGGCTAGCACCGGTGGCCGCGTCTCCGGCCACGAAAACATTGCTTGCGAATGCCGGCTGTTGGGGCTTGAGGAATCCCATGGCCAACAGCACGAGGTCAGCCTTGAGAGTTTCCTTTTTCCCAGTAGGGCGCATGACGGGACGGCCTCCGTCCGGATTGGGAACCCACTCCACTTCTTCCACTTCCACACCGCAAACCCGGCCGTCTTTCGTGCCGATGAAACGGTTGGAGGTCAGGCACCACCGGCGTGTGCATCCTTCTTCGTGGCTGGAACTGGTCTTTAAGATTACGGGCCATTGCGGCCATGGTGTGGCAGGGTTATGGCCTACCGGAGGTTTCGGCATGATTTCGATTTGGGTGACATTGGCCGCACCCTGTCGGTTGCTTGTACCGATGCAGTCGCTTCCCGTATCTCCGCCACCGATGACGACCACATGTTTGCCTTTGGCGTTTATGCGTTCTTCCTTGCCGAAGGTCTGTCCGGCCAAAATCCGGTTTTGTTGGGCCAGCATTTCCAATGCGAAGTGTATGCCTTTGAGGTTGCGTCCCGGGATGTCAAGGTCGCGTGCCTGTGGCGTTCCCGTGCAAATACAGTAAGCGTCGAAACCCTCGGGCAGGTGTTCCATGTCTACGGGTGAGTTTGTCTTGAAGATGACGCCTTCAGCTTTCATGATTTCTATTCTCCTGTCTATGATGGCCTTGTTGAGTTTAAAGTTCGGAATCCCGAAGCGTAGTAATCCGCCCACGCTTTCATCCTTTTCAAATACCGTTACTTCATACCCTATGCGGTTCAGTTGGTTGGCGGCAGCCATGCCTGCCGGGCCGGAACCTACGACGGCCACTTTCTTCCCGTTTCGTGGGTAGGTCTTCGGTTTGACATAACCTTCGCGGAAAGCTGCTTCGATGATGGCCGCCTCATCCTCACGGATGGTGACCGGGGCATCGATGGCCAGTTTCAGCACGCAGCTTTTCTCGCAGAGCGCAGGGCAGATGCGCCCGGTGAATTCCGGAAAATCGTTGGTTTGGGACAGGATTTCGTATGCTTCTTCCCATTTGCCTTTGTAAAGCGCATCTTGGAACTCGGGCGGACGGTTACCTAAGGGGCATGCCCAGTGGCAGAAAGGCACTCCGCAATCCATGCAGCGTGAGGCTTGCAGTTTGCGGTCACTGGTGTTCAGGGTCTGTTCCACTTCTCCGAAGTCGTTGATGCGGTCGTGCACCGGGCGGTAGCCGGCTTCCTGCCGCGATATGGTGAGGAATGCTTTAGGGTTTCCCATTTTTTTCTTTATTTTTTGTCGTTTGTCGATTCTGTTAGTAATCCCGTTGTACGTCTGCTATTTTTTGTTGCAGTTTGCGCATTTGCTCTTCTGCCAGTACGCGCTTGTATTCGATGGGTGTGACTTGTATGAACTCGTCTACGTAGTGATTCCAGTCGTCCAGCATGGTGCGGGCCAGGCTCGAACCGGTGTAGAGGTAGTGTTGGCGGACAAGTTCATGCAGCTCTTTGCGTGAGGTGGAGTTTTCCAAAAGCGAAAGTTCCACCATTTCCATGTTGCAGAAGTAGTCGAACGTATGGCTTTTGTCCCAAACGTATGCCACGCCCCCGCTCATGCCGGCAGCGAAATTGCGTCCGGTTTCGCCTAACACGACCACGCGCCCCCCTGTCATGTATTCGCAGCAGTGGTCTCCCACACCTTCCACGACGGCGATGGCTCCGGAGTTGCGTACGGCAAAACGTTCGCCGGCCCGGCCGTTGATGTAGACCTCGCCGCTCGTGGCACCATATAGCAGCGTGTTGCCCGCAATAGTGTTCTTTTCCGCATCGAAGTTGGAACGCACGGGAGGACAGACGGAAATCAGTCCGCCGCTCAACCCTTTGCCCAAGTAATCGTTTGCCTCGCCTTCCAGTTTGAAGCAGATGCCGTGGGCTAGGAACGCCCCGAAGCTTTGTCCGGCGGAACCTTTGAATTTCACGTTGATGGTTTGTTCAGGAAGCCCTTCGTTGCCATACCGTGTGGCTACGGCACCTGACAGCATGGCTCCTACGGAGCGGTCGGTGTTGGCGATGGCGTATTCCAAGGATACTTCCTTGCCATGTTCGAGGGCTTCTGTGGCTGAGGCTATGATTTCCACGTCTTTCACGTGGCTGATTTCATGCTTTTGTTCGCATACGTGATGGATGGCCGTATTGCTTTCCACCTTGTGTAATAGGCGGCTGAAGTCCAACAGCCCAATTTTTGTCTCTTTTTCCACAGGCTTAATTTCGATGAGGTCAGTGCGCCCCACGATGTCTTCCAGTCGTGTGAATCCCATTTCTGCCAAGTATTCGCGTACTTCTTCGGCCAAAAAGCGGAAATAATTCACCACATATTTATAGTGTCCTCGGAAATGGCTGCGCAATACCGGGTCTTGGGTGGCGACCCCGACTGGGCAGGCGTTGGTGTGGCATTTGCGCATCATGACGCATCCTAATACGATAAGCACGGTCGTGCCGAAGCCGAATTCTTCGGCCCCGAGGAGGGCCATGCCGATGATGTCGCGCCCTGTTTTGAGTTGTCCGTCGGTTTGCAGGCGTACTTGTCCGCGCAGTCCGTTGAGTACCAAAGTCTGTTGGGTCTCACTAAGACCGATTTCCGGAGAGATGCCCGCATAACGCATGGATGACGCAGGCGAAGCACCCGTTCCACCTTCCGCGCCCGAGATGACAATCAGGTCGGCCTTGGCCTTGGCCACTCCGGCGGCTATCGTGCCGACCCCACTTTCGGCTACCAGTTTTACGCTGATTCGAGCTTGTGGGTTGACATTCTTCAGGTCGAAAATCAGTTGTGCCAAATCTTCGATGGAGTAGATGTCGTGGTGGGGCGGGGGAGAAATCAGGGATATGCCCGGAATGGAGTGGCGCGTTTTGGCAATCACCTCATCCACTTTGAAACCCGGAAGTTGGCCACCTTCCCCCGGTTTGGCACCTTGTGCTACTTTGATTTGTATCTCTTCGGCATTGGCGAGGTATTCGGTCGTGACACCGAAACGTCCGGATGCCACCTGCTTGGTCTTGCTGCAAAGAGGGATGCCTTCGTATGTCTCATGGAAACGGGCGTTGTCTTCCCCGCCTTCTCCCGTATTGCTTCGGGTGCCAAGCTCGTTCATGGCCAATGCCAGGGCTTCGTGGGCTTCCTTGCTGATGGCACCGAACGACATGGCACCGGTGACGAAATGCTTGACGATGTCCTCCACGGGTTCTACCTTGTTGATGTCGACGGGGTTACGTTTGAACCCGAAGAAATCGCGCAGGAATATCGGCTGTTTTTTCCCGTCCACCATCTTCGTGAATTCCTTGAATTTCTTGTAACTGCCAAGGCGCGTGGCGATTTGCAGGGCTGATATGGTTTCAGGATTCCAGGCATGTTGCTCGCCATCTTTGCGGAAAGAGAACAGTCCGGTATGGGGCAAGAGGTGCCCGGGTTCTGTGAGCCGGAAACCGGCATCGTGGAAAATGGTATAGTCTTTTGCGATTTCCTCCAACCGTATGCCACCGATGGTAGAGGCCGGCGTGCCGAAATAGGTTTTCAGTAATTCCTCACTGAGTCCGACAGCTTCGAATATTTTGGCACCTCGGTAAGAACGTATCGTGTTGATGCCCATCTTGCTCATCACCTTGTACAATCCTTTGCAGATAGCCTTGATGTAGTTTTTCTCTGCTGTTTCGTAATTCATCTGTATTTCGTGTCGCTTGACCAAATCGTCTAATACGGCAAAAGCCATATAGGGATTGATGGCACTTGCCCCGTAACCCAACAGCAGGGCCGCGTGCATGACCTCACGGATTTCACCGCTTTCGATAATCAGTGCGGTCTGCACGCGTTTCTGTACGGAAATCAAATGGTGGTGTACGGCACTTACGGCCAACAGCGAGGGGATGGCTGCGTGTCCGGCATCCACTCCGCGGTCGGACAGGATAATGTAGTTCACTCCTTCGTCGACGGACGCTTCCGCTTGCTTGCATAAGGTGGACAAGGCTTCTTGCAAGGCAGCCTTCCCTCCGTGCACGTCGAACAGGATGGGGAGCTTCACGGTGTTGAACCCCTTGTAACGTATGTTGCACAGGATATCCAACTGGGTGTTGGTCAATACAGGATGAGGCAAGCGTACCATTTTGCAGTGTGCTTCGCTCGGCAACAGGATGTTCATACCCACGGCACCGATGTACTCGCTCAGCGACATGACCAGTTCCTCGCGGATCGGGTCGATGGGAGGGTTGGTCACTTGGGCAAACTGTTGGCGGAAATAGTTGAACAGCAGTTGAGGCTTGTCGGAGAGCACGGCAACGGGGGTGTCGTTCCCCATGGAAGCGGTCGGCTCCGCTCCGTTCGTTGCCATCGGGATGAGTGTGCGTTCGATATCTTCGCGCGTATAGCCGAAGTTACGCAGCTTGCGACTGTAGTCCTCCACATTGTTTTCAACTTTCCGCCCACTTCGCAGCGTGTCCAGTTCTATACGGTTCGTGGAGAGCCATTGCTGATAGGGCTTGGCAGCAGCCAACTGGACTTTCAGTTCCCCGTCATAGTATATTTTTCCCTCTTGGGTGTCCACCAAGAGTATTTTGCCCGGTTGCAACCGTCCTTTTTCCTTGATGTCCCCCGGCTCGAAGTGGATGGTGCCTGCCTCGCTGGCCACGACCATCATGTCGTTCCGCGTTATCAGGTAACGGGCAGGGCGCAGGCCGTTGCGGTCGAGCATGCCTCCGGCATAGCGTCCGTCACTGAAGAGCAGGGCGGCCGGGCCGTCCCACGGTTCCATCAGGATGGAGTGGTACTCATAGAAAGCCTTCAGGTCTTCGCTGATAGGGTTCTTGTCGTTGAAGGATTCCGGCACCAACATGGCCATGGCGTGGGGCAGGCTCAGGCCGGACATGACGAAGAATTCCAACACGTTGTCCAACGAGGCACTGTCGCTCATGCCGGGTTGGATGATGGGCCTGATTTGTTTCACGTTGCCAAGCGTGGGTGTGGAGAGCACGCTTTCCCGTGCCTCCATCCAAGCTCGGTTGCCCCGTATGGTGTTGATTTCACCGTTATGCGCCAACAGGCGGAAAGGCTGCGCCAGGCTCCAGGTCGGGAAGGTATTGGTGCTGAATCGGGAATGCACGACGGCCAACCCACTGGTGAAGTACGGTTGGGTCAGGTCGGGGAAGTATTCCCTCACTTGTACGGACGACAGCATTCCTTTGTACACGATATTCTTGCTCGACAGGGATACGATATAGAAATCTTTGTGATGTATGCGGTTCTCAATCCTCTTCCTTATTATATATAGGGTGCGTTCCAAGTTCTCCGTATCAGTGGAACCGGTGATGAATACTTGCTTGATGCTTGGTTCCGTGCCCAATGCGTCTTTTCCAAGGATAGACGAATTGACCGGCACGTTGCGCAAGTGCATCAGGTTCAAGCCTTCCCGTTCTATCTCCTCAATCATGATGCTTAGCATGTGGGATTGCTCCTGCCCGTCCTTGGGCAGGAAGACAAGCCCTGTGCCGTATTTTCCTTTTTCCGGGACGGGGATGCCTTGCAGGAGGATGAATTCATGGGGGATTTGGAGCATGATGCCTGCCCCGTCGCCCGTCTTGTTGTCGGCGCCTTCCGCCCCCCTGTGCTTCATGTTTTCCAACACTTTAAGGGCAGAATCCACTAATTCATGGGATTTGTTGCCGTGTATGTCCACAATCATACCTACTCCGCATGCGTCATGTTCGTTCGAGGCGTCGTACAATCCACTTGCCTTGTGGATGTGCTTCTTTGCATCTTTAATGCCGTTATATTTGATAAAAGGATTTTGTTTTTCTTGTTTCATAATCTATATGCGATATTATTTTGTTGTATCGTGACGTTTTGTTTTGCAAAAGTACTAATTGATTGCCAAAATGCAATGGGTCGTAATCCGGTTTTTCTTGAGAAAAAGAAAAGATATTTTTCAAAACTGATGATTCGGATAAAATTTATGCAAAATAGTTACGAATAGGTATGAAAATGGTTGTTTTGTTTTTTAGATTACAACCTTGCAGTTGTCCTTATAAAAATACAATGGATTTGGTGAGGTTGGCTCCTTTTCAAACTGCTGAAAGAGAAAGGTAGAAAAAGGAACATGTGGGAAAAAATATCCCGCCTCAAAACCGAGGCGGGATACCAACACAAAAACTAAACTAAACTTTTAACTAAGCTATCTTAAAGTTTCACAACTTTATATCCTTTACGTTTCAAAGATAGTTATTCCTTCGGCCGCATCCAAATAGAATCTGCGAAATAACTGCTTTTTTCTACGAATCCGGATATTTTTCTCCGTTGCAATTATAAATGCGTGGTTTTGTTGAGCAGGTAATAATCCAGAATCGTCATGGCCGCCATAGCTTCTACCACAGGTACCGCACGAGGAAGTACGCAGGCATCGTGCCGTCCGCGAGCTTTTATGATCGTCGGGGTTCCGTCCAGTGTTACGGTTTCCTGTTCCATCAGGATGGTAGCGACTGGCTTGAAAGCCACCCTGAAATAGATGTCTTGTCCGTTGCTGATTCCGCCTTGTATGCCTCCGCTATTGTTGGTGCGTGTTCCGATGGTTCCATTTTTTGCTATGAAGACATCATTTTGTTCACTTCCCCGTTGGCTTACTCCGGCAAACCCTCGTCCGTATTCGAATCCTTTTACGGCGTTGATGCCCAACATGGCACCTCCCAATGCAGCATGGAGTTTGCTGAAAGCCGGTTCACCCAACCCTATGGGGCAATGGCGGATTACTCCCGTGATGATACCTCCGATTGTATCTCCTTTTGCTTTGACTTCCGAAATGAGGCTTTCCATGGCAGCGGCTTTTTCCGTATCCGGGCAACGTACATCGTTCGTTTCGATTTGTGCCGGGTCGTAATGCGTATAATCGTGTTCCAAAGCTATGTTACCCACTTGTGAGGTATAGGCATAGATTTCCACTCCGATTTGTTTGAGAGCCAGTTTTGCCAAGGCACCGCCCACGCAACGTGCTATGGTTTCACGTGCCGAAGAACGTCCTCCACCCGTATGGTCACGCAAGCCGTATTTTTGAGTGTAGGTGAAATCGGCATGTGATGGTCGGTACAGGTTGCGTATGTTGTCGTAATCATTGGAATGTTGGTTGGTGTTGCGTACCAGGAAGCCGATAGGGCACCCGGTAGATTTGCCTTCGAACACTCCGGACAGCAGTTCCACCTTGTCCGCTTCTTTGCGGGGAGTCGTGATTCTGCTTTGTCCCGGCCGACGACGGTCCAGTTCGCGTTGTATGAAGTTCTGGTCGATGTCGATACTGGCCGGAAATCCGTCGATGATTCCGCCTATTCCAGGCCCGTGGCTCTCCCCGAAAGTCGTCAGCCGGAATATGTTACCGAATGTATTGCTCATGTCTCACCCTTCCGATATAAAATATACAGATGCCGTTTTTTAATGGCAATGTCCGCATCCGCAACTCTCTTCGTGATGATGCCCGTCACAGCCGCAATCGTCTCCGCAACCTCCACCACAACTGTCGCATCCGCATTCGCAACCTCCTTCGCCGCTCAGCATGTTGAGCATGCCTTGTATTTCGTCTTTTGTCGCATCGCGATTTTCAGTGACTTCACCGATGAAGTTCAATGCTTTTCCGGCTAAGGGATGATTCAGGTCTACGGTTACGGTATCTTCTTTCACGTCTGTGATTGTTCCGTTAAAACGTGCTCCGTCTGCATTCATCAAGGGTACCACGCTTCCCGGATAAATATGCTCTTTGTCAAAATGTCCGTTTATTTTGAATACATCTTTGTTCAGTTCCAGTACGCGTTCCTGTTCATACTCACCGTAAGCTTCTTCTACGGACAGTGTGAAATTGAATTTCTCTCCTTTCTGTAACGGTTTGATTTGTGCTTCAAAAGCATCTAAAGTTGTGCCCATATCCGAAATAAACTGGAAAGGGTGCTCAATAGGAGCTTTTTCCACTAATTCTTTTTTCCCGTCGAAATCCGTATAGAGTTCGTATGCGACGGTGATGTACTTGTTGGGTGTCGTATCCATATATATCCTATTATTAATGATAAAGAGTTGCAAAGTTACAGGAAATAAATGACAAACAAAAGCGGATGGCTTGTTTTGATGGTTTTAAAGCCCTATTTCGTTTCTCTTTCTATCTGATATGTAGGGGGAGGTAGGGGTACTCGTTTCATTTTCAGGATAGGGAATGGGTTACCTTGCTCGTCTGTTTCCGTGCGTTCAAAAGTTTGGAACCCCAAATGGCGGTAGAAACCTTCTGCCTTGTGGTTTTGTTCGTTTACGTCCACATATCGCACGCCGAGTTTCTCGCAAGCCATGGTAAGCAGTAGCTTCCCGATACCTTTTCCGAAATATTCAGGTGAGATGAAAAGCATTTCGATTTTGTCTTTTTCTATGCCGATAAATCCTGTGGCTTCATTTTGCTCGTATGAAACAAAGAGGTTTTCTATGGATTCGAGACCGGCCTTTGCGTATGGTTTTAATGCTTGTATGTCCTTTTCTGTCAGGAAATGGTGGCTTTGCCGTACTGATGCTTCCCACAGCCGGGTCAGTGCCTCAATAGTCTCTGTGGTACGTATGGGAGTTGTAATGTGCATGTTTTGGATATTTTGTATGGACAAAGTTACGAATAAAATCCGCCATTCGCAATTGTTTTATTATCAGCTTATCTCTCTCTTCCTACATAAGAGTTTTCCCAAAAACATCCTTCATCTTTCAGGATGCATGCTAATTGGTTCATTGTTTGTGCGTTATGGGCTGAAGGATGTTTCAGCTATCCTTCAGCCACGTTTCATTTCCTTTGGAAGAGAACGGAAAACCAATCTGCGGAGAATGAAAAATCGTTTGGCTTAGATTGAAAAATCGTTTGGCGCAGAACGTTTGACGGCTTTCTGCCATGAAAGGGAACTGAAAGATGAAATTTTACCGTTCAGTTTCTAATGTGTTGTATGATAGATATTTAACATACATCCTGAAGGATGAAGGATGTTTTTGGAAATTCCCTTGGGTGTATTTTAGTTAGTGATTACCCAATCTTTCAGGGTATGCCTTTCCATGTCGAAGTTGATGCCGACCTTCACCACGGGCAAGC